>CAKAPY010000104.1 GCA_916719935.1 uncultured Actinomyces sp.
CTCACCGAAGGCACTACTGTTTCTGGAGCATTGACCTGATAGCCTTGCTAGGCAACGAGGCGCTACCCAATGGTGGTCGAGCATAGCCTCGGCGGTGAAAACGGTGTGGGGTCGCGCTTCATCCGTGAAGTCGACCCTGAGCGACGCTAATTGTAAGGAAAACTGTGTCCACTGCACCCGAAAACACTACCGAAACTACTTTTGCAGATCTTGGACTGCCCAATGATCTCCTCAAAGCCATCACCAACATGGGCTATGAGGTTCCAACCCCTATCCAGGCTGAGGCAATCCCAGCGCTTCTTGACTTCCATGACGTCGTTGGAATTGCTCAGACGGGAACTGGAAAGACCGCGGCCTTTGGCCTTCCTCTCTTAGCTTTGATTGATTCAGATCAACGCCATGTGCAGGCACTTGTTCTTGCACCTACGCGCGAATTGGCCATGCAGTCCGCTCAGGCGATTTCTGATTTCGCCGCTCAAAGCCGCGATATCGACGTCGTGCCCGTCTATGGGGGCTCCGCCTATGGTCCTCAGATCGGCGCGCTTAAGCGCGGTGCGCAGGTCGTTGTCGGCACTCCCGGCCGCGTAATCGACCTCATTGAGAAAGGTGCGTTGGATCTCAGCAACGTCGTCATGTTGGTGCTTGACGAAGCAGATGAAATGCTCCGTATGGGCTTTGCAGAGGACGTCGAGACAATTACCGCCTCAGTTCCTGATGATCGTTTGACTGCTCTCTTTTCGGCAACCATGCCAGCCGCAATTGAAAAAATTGCGCAAACGCATTTGAAGGATCCTCTGAAGATTGCTGTTTCTGAAGAGTCTTCAACTGTTGATACGATTCACCAAACCTATGCTGTTGTTCCTTACAAGCACAAGATTGGTGCGCTTTCACGTGTTCTTGCTACTCGTGCTCAACATCAGAGCACGGAAGAATCTGATGCTGCAATTGTCTTCGTCCGCACGCGTCTGGATGTTGAGGAAATTGCTCTAGAACTGAACTCGCGAGGGTTTAAGGCCGCAGGTATTTCGGGTGATGTTGCTCAGACCGAACGCGAACGCATGGTGGAACGTCTCAAGAATGGCTCCCTCGATGTTCTGGTCGCAACCGATGTTGCCGCTCGAGGCCTCGACGTTGAACGAATTGGTTTGGTCGTCAACTTTGATGTTCCTCGTGAAGCAGAAGCTTACGTACACCGAATTGGACGCACCGGGCGCGCCGGTCGTGAAGGGCGCTCGTTGACCTTCTTCACGCCTCGGGAACATGGTCGGCTTCGCAAGATCGAGAAGCTTACCGGTACCCCCATGGAAGAGGTCGAGATTCCTTCACCCGCTGCTGTCTCACAGTTCAGAGCCAGCAGAATCTTGGATACCATTGGCGCGCGTATTGAACGTGGACGACTTGATCTTTACCGGCAGCTTCTTGATGAGGTCCATGACACGACCTCATTGGATATTGAGGATATTGCGGCCGCACTTCTTGCCCAGGCAGTGGGGGATGAAGGACCTGCTGCGCGCATTGCTGAGGACCGTCGCGGTAATGGGAAGATCCGCCGCGAGGAAGAACTTGACGAATCGGGCGAATTTTCACGCGCTCACTTTGAGGGAGGCCGCGACAACGACCGCCCACTCAAGGCGCGTAAACAGGGGGCGTCGCCTCGGCACACAGTTGGGACTGGTACGCGCTACCGCATCGAGGTGGGGAAGAAAGACCGCGTCAAGCCTGGTGCGATCGTCGGCGCTATCACTGGCGAAGGCGGTATCGCCGGTGCAGATATCGGTCATATTGATATCTACCCAACCTTCTCTCTTGTCGAAATTCATACAGACCTTCGTCCGGATGCCATGGCTCGGATTTCAAAGGCGCATGTTTCAGGTCGTGCACTGAGAATCCGTGTCGATGAGGGGCCCGATGGGAAGGCTCATTCCCCGAGGAAGGCTGCGCTTTCACGGAAAGATTCCCGAGACTTAGCGAAGTCCCGCTCGGAGCGCGGACGTGGGCGCCGTTTAGGCCATGGAGATGATCATCGTCGCGATGATCACCGAGGCAGTCGCGAGTTCGGCGAAAAGTCCTCCTTCAGGGGTGGGAGAGCTACCCAACCTCAGCGGAAATCGGCTTCGAAGAAGCTGGGGAAGGGACGCCGCTTCGGACGTTGAGCGCAAACTAAATCACTGAGCAGACGCGCGGGGGAGAAGATCTTCCTCGCGCGTTCTCATTGCTGCAAATACGCCGACAATAGCAATCCCGAGCGCGATTAAGGTTGCGGGGAGATAAGCAATGGGGCCCGTGAATCCGATAGCGCTCCAGAGAGCCAGCGCAAGAGAAACGAAAGCAAGTTCGACGGCCGCGCCAGCTGAATCGGCAACCTGAAGCCATGAGGATGCTCGTCCGTGCACTGAATGATCGGTTGCCCCAAGCGTGAGATCTGAAATCGTGGAGTGGGTGAAACCAACTCCGACACCGGACAAAAGCCAGGCGATGAAAACGGGCCATTTCGGCAGGGACGGGTTGAGAAGCATCGACAGGGGAGCAAGACCGATCACGATCATGCAGGAACCAATTTTGGGAAGCAGAAGGCGCACGCGTCGATTCTTAAACTGCGACTGAATGAAAGCGCCGCTCGCCCACGAAAGTGTTGCGATAGTGACGGCAAGTGAAGCCGTATTCGCACTCCATCCGTGAATGCGCTGGAGTAGAAGAGGCATGACGACTTCCGCACCGGTCACTGCTCCCATCATGAGCAGACGTGTCATGACAAGAGCGGGAATTCCGCGCTTGAATTTGAAGGTTCCCTTTGGAAGCAGACGAGGCAGAGTAAAGATTGAGAGCACGAAGCCGAGGACTCCAATCGCTGACATCGCCCACACCGAGTAAAAAGTTCCTGAGATCTGCAAGAGGAAGACACCCAAACCTGAACCCAATGCCAAGCGAAGGAAGCGCGCAGAGGGGAGACGTCCCTGAGGTGTACTGACCAGTTCCTTGAGAACCGAGTGCAGGGGGATAGCTCCAAAAATCGCGAGGAATGGTGCGACTCCGAAAACAATTCGCCATCCCCAATAGGTTGCGATGAAGCCGGCAAGAGCGGGTCCGACTAATGCGGGGAAGACCCACGATAGTGAGAATGCAGCGAAATAACGTGGACGGTGCAGGGGAGTGGCTATTGCTCCGACAAGCACATAGAGGGGGACGATAATAAATCCTCCTCCGAGGCCCTGGACGAGACGGCCAAGAACGAAGACCGCGATATGAGGGGCGAACGCACTGATGAGTAATCCAACGCAGAAAAGTATGAGGCCCCACGCAAATACTTTTTTCACGCCGATCGCATCGCTGAGTCCACCGGCAAGAACGTTGGCAATGAGGTTCGTGATGAGCGCGGTTCCCGAGGCAACTGCAAACCAAGAGTCTGCGTGGAAAGACGCAACGACGTTCGGCATGATCGTCGTTGTTGCAAGCGATTCAAAAGCGGAAAGCGTGATCAAAATGACTGAGGAGAGCATGAGCCCTTTTTCGGCACTCGACCACGCCTCAGAATCGGAGCGTGAACCCATAGGAACACACGTTACACACTTTCGAGGGGCACTTCTACAATGTTTGCCTCATCAACTGCAAGTGCGGACAGGTATTTTCCCGGCTCATAGCCGCGAAAGGAGTATGATGTCCGTGCCGCCGCTCGTCTCGCGGATGGTACCAACGAAAGGAAAAACAGTGCTTCGCACTCACAATATTGGAACGCTTGGCCTCGACCTTGTCGGCCAAACCGTCACCCTGACCGGATGGGTCGATCGACGCCGCGACCACGGCGGTGTCGCATTCATTGATCTCCGTGATGCTTCGGGAATTGCGCAGGTGGTTGTTCGCGATGAACGCGTTGCCCACGAATTGCGCAGCGAGTTCGTTTTGAAAGTGACCGGAGAGGTCTGTGCTCGTCCTGAAGGCAACGAGAACCCGAATCTTGCAACGGGTGCTATTGAAGTCATGGGCGACGATATTGAGATTCTCAATACTTCTGCGCCGCTTCCTTTCCAGGTGTCCTCCAACGCGGAAGATTCAGGCAACGTCGGTGAAGAAACGCGTTTGAAGTATCGCTATCTTGATCTGCGTCGTGAACCCGAGCAGTACGCTCTGCGCCTGCGTTCGAAGGTTTCACGCGCTGCTCGCGATACTCTCTACGCTCATGATTTCGTCGAAATTGAAACGCCGACGCTGACACGTTCCACCCCTGAAGGCGCGCGTGACTTTATTGTTCCTGCCCGTCTGTCACCCGGTTCTTGGTATGCCCTACCGCAGTCCCCGCAGCTTTTCAAGCAGATGCTGATGGTTGCCGGAATGGAACGTTACTTCCAGATTGCACGCTGCTATCGTGATGAAGACTTCCGTGCGGATCGACAGCCGGAATTCACCCAGCTTGATATTGAGATGAGCTTCGTCGATCAGGACGACGTCATCGCCATTGCAGAAGAGATCTTGAAGAATGTCTGGGCCCTCATTGGTTACGATCTCCAGACCCCGATCCCTCGCATGACGTACAAGGACGCGATGGAGAAATACGGCTCTGATAAGCCTGATCTTCGTTTCGGATACCAGCTTGTTGATCTGACCGACTACTTCAAGGACACGACTTTCCGAGTCTTCCAGGCACCCTACGTTGGTGCTGTCGTCATGCCCGGTGGTGGTTCTCAGCCTCGCCGCACTTTCGACAAGTGGCAGGAATGGGCCAAGGCACGCGGGGCCAAGGGACTTGCTTATGTCACTCTTGATGAGGAAGGCACCCTTGGCGGTCCGGTTGCAAAGAACATTACCGAAGCTGAGCGCGCTGGCCTCGCCGAGGCTACTGGTGCCAAGCCCGGTGACTGCATTTTCTTCGCTGCTGGTAAGCCTACCGCCTCGCGCGAGCTGCTCGGCGCTGCCCGCCTCGAGATCGGTAAGCGCTGCAACCTGATCGATCCTGATGCTTGGGCGTTTACCTGGGTTGTCGACGCACCTCTCTTCAAGCCGACCGGAGATGCCGAGGCCGAAGGCGATGTTGCGCTTGGACACAGTGCGTGGACGGCAGTCCACCACGCCTTTACCTCGCCGAAGCCTGAATGGCTGGATTCTTTCGACCAGGATCCCGGAAATGCTTTGGCCTACGCCTATGACATTGTCTGCAATGGTAATGAAATCGGCGGTGGCTCAATCCGTATTCACCGACGCGACGTCCAAAATCGCGTCTTCAAGGTCATGGGTATTGGTGAGGAAGAAGCGCAAACCCAGTTCGGATTCCTTCTTGACGCATTCAAGTTCGGAGCTCCTCCGCACGGCGGCATCGCCTTCGGATGGGACCGAATTGTTTCCTTGCTTACCAAGTCTGAATCAATTCGCGACGTTATTGCCTTCCCCAAGTCGGGTGGCGGATACGATCCGTTGACCGATGCTCCTGCGCCGATTACTCCTGCTCAACGCAAGGAGGCTGGCGTTGATGCGAAGCCGAAGAAGCGCGGTGAAGAAGACTCTGAAAATAGCTCTGAAAAGTAAAGGTCTTTTCCGCTAATTTCTCGCAAGTTTCCGGGGTGGTTGATGCGC
>CAKAPY010000105.1 GCA_916719935.1 uncultured Actinomyces sp.
TGACGGCGCAGTCGCCGAATGCCCACACGCGATCCTTCAGCAGCATGAGGAAGACCGAAGAAACGATTGAGACGCCGGGAGCGGTCTTAATGATCTGGAAGGAAGGAACAATGGTGTGAGCGGTGGTGTGGATGGCGCCCGACACCATACCGTCAGCGTCGCCCATGTGGACCATCATCGTGCCGAAGTAGGAGACGTCGCGAACCTTATCGCGCGCCTGTTCGATGGTCACGCCCTTCTTGGCGCGCAGGCGTGCGAACTCTTCCGCGTAACGCTGCGCGTATGCGGGGTCGTCGACGGAAACGACGGTAGCTGCGGAAACATCCAGGCCAAGCTCCGCTGCTCGTGCGTTGATTGCCTGTGCATCGCCGAGCAATACGAGGTCGGCAATTCCGCGCTCAAGAACAATGGCTGCTGCGCGCAGGACGCGATCATCTTCGGGCTCGGGCAAGACGATGCGCTTGCGGTTCGAACGTGCGCGATCAATAAGATCTGCCTGGAAGGAAAGAGGAGTAACAACCTGGGGAGCTTCCAGTGCCGAGGCCGCTTCCAGAGTTTGTGCGTTGAAAGGCAGCTCGAGAACGGGAAGTTGAGTCTTAATGTGCGAGGCGACTGCGGAGGGAAGAGCAACCGCTGCGAGGCGAGTTGCGTGCTGACGCGCGCGACGCTCAAGAACCTCGATCTCACGTTCAATGAGTTCAGGGGAGGCGCCTTCGGTATCGAAAGCTGCGATGACGCGAGCGTTGGTCGATGCTGCCACGTCGAGGTTCCACCCCAAGGTGTCGAAAGTTGAGACGGAGCCTTCGGGGAGTGCGTCGATCAGGACAATATCCTCTGCGTGGCTGCGGATATCTTCCACAACGCGGGGAAGGGCTTGCTCGGGGTCGAGGGTGATGGCCTCGGAAGTGGAGGTGCCGGCGGTGCTCACCCGTGCCAGCGTTGAAGCGGGGACAAGCGCTGCGAAGTCGTCACTGACCTGTGAGGCGGCTTCTGCCTGGGCGGCAATGACGATAAAACGGGTGCTCACGTCTACTCCTTTATATCGGTATGTATTTTGGCTGGATTGGTTAACAATCAAGTGAGCCGACGGGGTCTATCGTAGTCCGCTCGTTTGAGTGCGTCGCGCTTATGTCTGCTTTCGCGATACCCTGAAGGCATGGAAGATCAGTCCTCGGGATCGACGGGTGGAGTCGCTACCTTAGTGAGCGTTGCCTTTGTTGTCCTTGCGTGCGTGCTGATTACTCTTCTCGCTGTCTTTAATCACCCGCATAAAGCTGTTCTGCTCCTGGTTGTGACGATGTTCATCATGGCGCTGATGCGTGCGGTGTGGCCCGGGCGTCCCTGGTTCGCTTCAAGGCGACGGTGGGCGGATGTCGGATTGTATGTCCTGCTCGGAGCTGTCATTTGGTACTTTTCGCCCTACACCGCAACGCTGGGGCTCGGGTGAATGTGACCCGGTAGACAAAATGTCCATAATGTGGTCGATGGTGATTTCTTAGGCGAAAGCTGTCACTCTTGCCAAGTCCGTACTTCTTTATACGAGGTTTGAGCAATGAGAAAGTTTCTTGAACAGAGCGGCATCCTGATCTGGGTGCTGGTAGCGATCGTTCTGGCATTAGTTCTGGGATCTGTCACTATTGGCGATTCCCACATTATGCCGTCGGCACTGGGCGATGTTTTCGTAACTTTCTCTACTATTTTTGGGCAGTTCCTGTCCTTCTCAATCCCGCTCATCATCATCGGCCTGGTGACCCCGGCAATCGCTGACCTGGGTAAGGGTGCAGGCCACTGGTTGGGTCTGACTGCGGCTCTCGCCTATGCCTCGACCATGTTTGCGGGCTTCCTGACCTATGGAGTGTGTGCCTACTTCTTCCCGAAGGTTCTTGTCGGACAGCTGACTCAGGTCGAAACTCCGAAGGAAGTCCTCAAGACCTACTTCACCATCGAAATGCCTCCGGTCGTAGGTGTGATGACCGCGCTTTTGCTGTCCTTCGTCGTTGGAATTGGCCTCTCCTTGGTACCCCGGGGCGTGCTGCGTAAGGGCTTTATTGAGTTCCGTGCGATCATCACCCGCTTGATCGAGAACATCATCGTTCCTCTTCTGCCCCTGCATATCTTCGGTATCTTCTTGAATCTCACCTACACCGGAGAAGCGGTTCACATCATGCGAACTCTGATTCGCGTGGTTGTCATTGTTCTGGTTCTGGAAGTAGTCATTCTGCTCACGCAGTACTTTGTTGCCGGTGCAGTTGGTCGGGTCAACCCCTTCAAGGCCATCTTCACCATGCTTCCGGCGTACCTGACCGCTTTGGGAACCTCCTCCTCGGCAGCGACGATTCCCGTCACCTTGCGACAGACCCGTAAGAATGGCGTGTCCGATGCCGTTTCCTCTTTCACGATTCCTCTGTGCGCGACGATTCACTTGGCGGGATCGACGTCGAAGATTTTCGCTTTCGCCTTTGCGATCGTCTACACCCAGGGTATGACGGTCACCACCGCGCAGTGGGTCGGATTTATCTTCATGCTCGGCATCACCATGGTGGCTGCTCCGGGCGTCCCCGGCGGCGCAATTATGGCTGCTACCGGTATTTTGCAGTCGATGCTGGGCTTCGACGATTCTGCAGTTGCCCTGATGATTGCCACCTACATTGCTCTTGACTCCTTCGGTACCGCAACGAACGTGACGGGAGATGGTGCGATCGCGATCATCATGGACCGTCTGACCGGCGGCAAGCTGGGACCCGAGGGCGAATCAGAGCATACGCGTGAGCTTGCCTTCGACGGTATGGCCTACCTGCACAAGGTCTCGGTCGAGGGCGTTGTGACTCCGGAAGAGCTTGCAGAATCTGCGGCCTTGAACGGTGCGACAATCACCGAAAGCCCGCGTTCCTGAACGATTTTTCACCTGGGATCTAGGGTGGATGCAACTGCGTGCGTTAGGCAATAGACTTAAAGAAGTTGTTCACCGATGATCACTGTGGAAATGGAGCACGACTCGTGGAGCAAGTGAGTGTCGCAAGCGCGTCCGAGCCCGTAAAGATTGGTGTCCTCACCTCCGGTGGCGATGCCCAAGGAATGAATGCTGCGGTTCGTGCGGTTGTCCGCACCGCGCTGGCACGTGGCGCTCAGCCCTACGCAATCCTCGACGGCTGGGCGGGAGCAGTTAAAGGCGGAGCTTGCATTCGCGAAATGAGCTGGTCGGACGCCTCGGGAATCCTTGCAGAAGGCGGAACTGTCATTGGAACCGCTCGCTGCCCGGAATTTCGTGAATACGAGGGCCGTCACGCGGCAGCCCTGCACCTGATTGAAAAGGGAATTGACCGCTTGGTCGTCATCGGAGGTGATGGTTCGCTGTCAGGTACGGAAGAATTCCGTACCGAGTGGGCCCAACATCTCAGCGAGCTGGTCGATGAAGGGGCTATCTCTGCGCAGCAAGCGCAGCTGCACCAGCGCCTCTATATTGTCGGCTTGGTTGGCTCTATCGATAACGACATGGTCGGTACCGATATGACGATCGGGGCGGATAGTGCGCTCCATCGCATCGTTGACGCCATCGACCAGATTTCTTCGACTGCTGCCTCGCATCAGCGCACCTTTGTTGTCGAAGTTATGGGACGCCACTGCGGGTATCTACCGCTCATGTCAGCGGTAGCCGGCGGTGCTGACTATGTCTTCACTCCCGAGGATCCGGCACGTGATGGCTGGGAAGATGAAATGGTCGAGCGTCTGAAAGAAGGGCGTGCTGCAGGACGACGAGAATCCATCATCATCGTCGCTGAAGGCGCGACTGACCGCGCTGGCAACCCCATCTCTTCGCAAGACATTGCCGATGCCTTCAAAGAACGCACCGGAGAGGATGCGCGAATCACCATTCTCGGTCACGTTCAACGAGGCGGTGTTCCTTCCGCGTATGACCGCTGGATGTCCACACTCTTGGGCTTTGCCGCAGTCCAAGAGATCTTGAACCCTGCTGATCCCGATGTGGCGACAATTCTGGGTGTCCGCCACAATCGGGTGACCCGAATTCCGCTCATGGAAGCGGTCCATCAGACTCGAGGCGTTAAGGACCTCATCAAGGCGGGGGACTTCGCAGCCGCGCAGGCAGCTCGTGGACGTTCTTTCACCGTGATGGTCGGAATTAACCAGCTTCTGTCGACGCCTCCGACGCTGGCAGAGAATCCTCCCAGCGGATCCGCTAAGCGCGTGGCGATCATCCATGCGGGCGGTCTTGCCCCCGGTATGAATACTGCTGCGCGCGCTGCCGTCAGGCTCGGTATTGCTAAGGGCTGGACCATGCTTGGAATCGATGGTTCTTGGGCAGGACTTGCCGATAATCAGGTTCGCGAGCTGACGTGGGATGACGTTGAAGGATGGGCATTCCATGGTGGTGCTGAACTTGGGACGCGTCGCCCCGTTCCCTCAGTGAACGAGTACTACGCCTTGGGACGCGCGATCGAGCGCAACGAAATTGACGCCCTCTTGGTGGTCGGTGGTCTTAATGCATACCTGGCCGTCAAGGAAATGACCTCGGAGCTCGATCGGTACCCGGCTTTCCGCATTCCCATCGTTCTGGTTCCGGCCTCGATCGACAATAATCTTCCCGGCGCTGAACTGGCGATTGGCACTGATACCGCACTGAATAATGCGGTGTGGGCTTTGGATCGTATTAAGGAAAGTGCCGCCGCCTCCAAGCGTTGCTTCGTCGCAGAACTCATGGGACGGCGCTGCGGCTACCTCACGCTCATGTCAGGAATCGCCTCGGGCGCCGAATACGCCTATTTGAATGAGGAAAACACGACCCTGGCAGAGATTGATGAGGATGCGCACCGCCTGCGTGAGACTTTCGAGGCCGGTCGCCGTCTATTCCTTGTTGTTGTGAATGAGGAAGCTGACGCGCATTACAACCGCGAGTTCCTTGCGAACGTTTTCGAGGCTGAGAGTGGCGGGCTTTACGATGTCCGTTCCTCTGCGCTTGGACACCTCCAGCAGGGCGGTGCTCCCAGTCCCTATGACCGTCTTCTTGCCACTCGTCTAGTCTTTGCCGCTCTCGGTGAATTGGACAGCCAGTTCTCGCAGGGACGATCGCAGGCTGTCTACATCGGCGACGTGGGGAATGCAATCCAGGTCCGTCCGGTAGACCGAATGTTCGATGACTTGGATATGGCGAATCGTCGTCCCTTCGATCAGTGGTGGCTCGATCTTCGCCCAATTCTTACCGCAGTGTCCATGCAGTCCCAGCCGCGAGAGCTCGAGCAGGTGACTATCATGCAAGCAGAGAGCTTTAATCACTAAGCGGGAAATTCCCGTGACCGTCGATCATCAGGAGAAAGCACGATGAGCGCAATTGACCCGACGACAACCCCCGCTTGGGCAGCACTGGATGAGCATGCAGAAGTGTTCAACCCTGATCTGCGTAGCTGGTTCCAGCAAGACCCAGAGCGCGCCCAGAAGTGGACGAAGAAAGTCGGGGACTTGTACGTTGATCTGTCCAAGAATC
>CAKAPY010000106.1 GCA_916719935.1 uncultured Actinomyces sp.
GCTGGAACGACGAGTAGTGATTGCAACTGTTGATCGCCTGTGGCGTGAACACCTCTACGAGATGGATTACCTGAAGGAGGGTATCGGTCTTCGTGCGATGGGTCAGCGTGATCCTCTTGTCGAATATAAGGACGAGGGCGCGCGGTTGTTTAACACGATGATGGATCGCATTCGCGAGGAAAGCGTTCAGCAGATCTTCTCCTACGCACGTCAATTCCAGTTGGCGTATGAGCAAGCTCGTGAACGTGCGGCGGTCGAAGAACAGGCAGAGGGTGTATCTGAGGCTGATCTCAGCGAGGATGCGCGCCGCAAAGCTGCTGAGACTGAAGAGCGGGCTATCGAGCGTTCCGCGTCCGTTATGGGTGATGTGGGACAGGAAAAGACTTCTGCGCGCCTGAGCTATTCTTCGCCAGATCAAGACGGTGAGACGACCTCAACAACTGAGGGAAGCAATCGTGCTCAGCGTCGCGCGGCAAAGAAGCGTAAGAAGCGCTGATCGATCACTGTGACTGAATGTTGATGGCGGCATGCACCACGCGGTGCATGCCGCCACTGTTTTATCTGTAGTGTCCTTACAAGACATCCAATGCGGTGACGATCCATCTGTTTTTAAATGTCTGCAGACGCATCGAGATGACATGTCGGCCTTCTCCTTGTGCGATGATCACACAGGATTCGATGACCGTTGCTGAAGTTTGGCTGATATGCCATTGAATGGGGTGGCAGGGCTCGCGTCGAAAGCTACGTGGATCTCTGTCGATGATGGTGACAAGTCGTTGGTAGAGCGGTGGAACCAGCCAGCGTCGGAGTTGTTCGTAGGGGCGAAGGTGGAGAAGGACCTCCATGATGCCGCGAGCTAGCCCAATCGACCACTGGCATAAGTTCGTAATTTCTTGTTCTTGTGGAATCAGAGGATTATCGGCATTGAGATACGAGTTCAGCGTTGTTGGGCTATTGACAGGAGTATCTCGGGTGAGATCCCAGCTGATTCGAAAAGCGTGGTCTGCTGGTGGGATCAGTACTCTCGACTGTCGTGGCATTGTCAAGACTCCTTGGGCGGCTGTATTCATGGGAGAGACGCCTCGTCTTTGGGGCGGATACTGTGGAGTCTTGAGGAATTAAGTTGAGCTGTCAATCCAACTATAAAATGCTTGTGTATGAGGAATGTCCGTTGAAGGAATGTATGTCCGGTGTGGATGTTGCCTAGTTTGGTCAATTTATATACGAAAGTAAAGTCGTCAAGGTAGACGTATGCGTCAGTAGCAACAAAATAAGGAGATACTTAATCTCAGTAAAAATTGAGAAAACGTGCAGTTGTTCATGGGAAAACATCCAGATTTTGGGTTGTGAATAAGCTGTTATTTGCCGTGAAAAGATCTAGGATTATGCATCCTTCGCATGAAAAAAGTGGGCAGAGAAATATCTCTGCCCACAACTGACATCTCCTAGGGTTATGCGGTATGGCTTAAGCGTGCACGTGAATGCTCGTATTGGGTTTGGATAAATTCTTCGAGGACGGATTCTTCAACACGCCACATGCGCTTTCCTCCCAATTGGATTGCTGGTAGCTCGCCGGAATTCACCAGTGAGCGCGCAGCGGAAAGCGTAATGTTGAGTGTCTCGGCGACCTCGGCGAGAGTGAGGAATCGTTGATTCATGCCTACAATCATGCCATTATTTTCGGGATTTTTGGAGCCGATCAAGCAATAAGTTTTGAGCTATTTGTGCAGATGAAAGCCTATTGATTGCGCTTTGCTGGAATCGCGGGTGATCGATTAAGTTCGGACAATGTCACTCGTGTCAATTTCATTGCTGCCACTTCATTTCACTTAATGTCATTTCGTTCTTGTCTGATACGTCTTTAGACGGATGCGGGTGGCTTAAGACAGTACGCACTTTCGTGCATAAACTTGTGCTATGCGAATCTATTACCCTGTTCTTGCTCGTGAATTGGAAGAGGGGAACTTGGTGCCCCGGCCCGCCTATTGTGTCGATCCTTCCTCTTCGCTGCGCGGTGAAGATTTAGAACTTGCCGAAGACGATGCACGCGATTTAGCTGCCCTCGATTCCTTGGCGCTGCTACGCGATGAACAAGGTGCGCTCAGTCGCTGCGTGATCGCTGCAGATATCGAGGGCATTTCCATTGCCCCCTACGATGGTGAGGTTGCTCAGACACAGCCCTGCGCTCCGGTTGAAAGCCATATTGCTGCCTACTTCATCGATCATCCCGATGCTTCAGAGAAGGTCCGTGCAGTCCTTGATGCACAGACTCAAGACGAGGCGGACGAGGCTGTTGCAAGGCTGTGGGATGAAAGCATGGAATGGTACGCCCCGGAAGAGCGTGAGGACGTCATCCGTATTCTTCGCCAGATGCACTGATGGCTAGGCCCCTCTGATGCTCAGAGTTGAGCCCCGGCCTTCTTTCCATGTGACCTGAATTTGGTCTGCGATTTGCCGTGCCATCTCATCGACATGACTGATGACGCCAATGCATCGATCACTTTGACGTAAGGCCAAGAGCTGTGCCATCACGATGTCGAGGGTATCGAGATCCAAGGAACCGAACCCCTCGTCGATAAACATGCTTGAAAGCATAATGCCGCCGCTTTCTGCCATGACCACGTCTGCAAGGCCAAGTGCCAATGCCAGGGAGACATAGAAGGTTTCTCCACCCGAGAGAGTCGAAGGGGTGCGAGTATCTTCAGCCTCATGATCGAAAATCAGCAGGCCTAGGCCGTTTTTGCGCGATCGTGTGGGGTCTGTGTCGCTGCGTTGAAGTTCGTAGCGTCCGTGTGAAATCTCTGCTAGTCGCGGATTGGCGGCGGAGATCAATTCTTCAAAACGAGACATGAGGATCCATGAACTCAGCGGTACTCGATGCACACTGGCTTGACCGTTTCCGCTTGCAAGCTGGGCAAGTCGAAGGCGAGGATATCCTTCTTTGAGCGCTTTACCTAGCTCGACCAGTGCAGAGTGAAGCCGGGTTTCTGAGCGGTAAATACTTTTTGCGAGTGCGTGGATGCTAGCCAGGCTGGAACTGGCTCGCAGTTCTTCTTCTCGTGCCTCTTCTCGTGCCTTTTCGCATGCATCAAGATCAGGCGTCTCTGCCGTCTCTAAGCCAGAAAAACGATCCGAATTCAAACGTGCCTGAACCGTATGAAGTTCCTGGCGATGGTGGAGAATCTGCTGGCTGAGTCCCTCCAACTGCGGAAGGTCTTTGAGCTCTTCACGAATCTGATTGAGGTCTATACGTCCGTCTTCATATCCGGACTCTGAGAGCGCGGTATTGAGGTATTCCTGATTGCTCTGGAGAAGTTGCGCAGCTTGATCGAAGGAGTTGAGAGCTTGTAAAAAAGCATCTTGATGATCTTGCTTGCGCTCAAGGGCCTCCTTCCACTCTTCGAGCGAGGTGTAGTCCCCCAAAGCTTGGGCGAGGGATGCTTCGTATGTGCTGACTTGAGCTTCGACTTCCTGGATTCGTGAATGAATGTTTGCGAGTTTCTCTTGTGTTGAGGCGTGTGCACTCAGGATTTCTTTTTCGCTCTCTGAGGTAGCTTCAAATTCTGCGCTCAGTGCCTGATAGTTTTCTGCTAGAGAGTTCAGCTGGACGATGGTTTGTCTGAGGTTATCGCGTTGAATGCGTAGGGATTCGCTATCTGATCCAGCTTGTTCATTGAGCGCGGCAATCTGCGCCACGCACTGCGAGCGCTGGGTACTGAGCTCATGAAGATGCTGATCGGCATCTTGACGCAGTGCCTCAAGTTCATCAAGTTTCTGGCGACTCATTGTATTGTCGCTATCTGATTGTGCGGGGGCAGGATGCGAGGTTGAGCCGCAGACGGGACAGGGGGCGTCCTCTTCGAGTTCGGAAGCCAATGAGGCAGCAGTTTCTTGGAGCCATGTTTCGCGTGCGAGAAGAGCAGTGATGCCACTTTCTCGGGCAATCCGATGTGCTTTTTGGATTTCCTCAGCCAGACCGATGAGTTGAGCACGCAGGATATCGGCTCTTTCGGCCGCATCAACGCGTTGACTCAGTGCGTCGAGCTGAGCTGATGAGGATGCAAGGACAGAACGTGCCTCTTGGCTGGCCTCAATTTTCTGCGTGAGTTCTGTGCGGGTCTTAAGCAGTGCATCTGAGCGCTGTTTCAGCTCTTCGATCAGTTGGTGCGCCTGGATTTCTTGGGCGGTCAACCGCTCATATTCCGCGCGTGCATCGACTAATTGCTGGTGGATGTGGCTTGCGTTGCTTACCTTTTCATATTCAGAAAGAAGTTCACTGTTTCCTGCGGATAATTCTGCGTGGGCCTGAGTTGTATCGAACAGTGCGCCATCCATTCGCTCAGGGAGCGAGATGTACTTTTCTAAAGAGGAGCAGGCCTGTGCGAGTTTTGACTGTGCAGAGTCAAATTGCTGCAGGGGAGCTTTAAGAGGCTCCAGGCTTCGCAGGTGCGTTTCCTTGACGATGAGGGAATCAATCTGACTTTCTTGTGAAAGAAGCGCGGCCTGCTGGGCGGTTAACAGCTTGTATTCATTGAAGCGTTGTTGAAGGTCTTGGGCTGCGTTCAACTCTGCGTTTCGTTGATCAAGAAGGACCTGAGCAGTCTCAAGAGTGCGCTGGGTATCATCACACTGTTTCTTCAGTAAATCATTCAGCTGCCCACTGAGCGTCAGCAGATCAGCGTTTAACTCTTCGTATTCACCGGTACTTTCAAGTCTCTCGCTCAGCTTCGTCAGCTCCTCGGAAAGAGACTCGCCTAGGGGAGAGTCTGTGATCTGACTCTGTAGCGTTCCCAGAGCACTCAAAAAATCGCGGCGTGTCCGCGTGATGGATTCATCTGCTGACTTTGCTTCTTCGACAAAAGCATTTTGCAGATCTTGAAAATACTGAGTACCGAAAATATCTCGGAGAATCTTCTCTCTATCCGAGGATTTTGCACTGAGGAAGCGCGCGAATTGTCCCTGTGGAAGAACAACAGTTTGCAGGAATTGTTCCTTTGTCAGTCCGATGAGCGAGGTAATCATTGATTGCGCTTCGGGGATGGAACGGCTCAGGGCTTCGAGTGTTGAAAAACCAGAGGGATCCGAAGGGCTGGGAGCCACCTTCTCAAAGGTGACTGTTGCATTAACCGGGGTTGCGCGTCCCTCTTTGACAAACTGCGGGGTTCGGTGAACTCGGTAAATCCCGGCAGATACTTCAAAGACCACTTCCACATAAGAGGGGTCATTGGGCGCGCAATACAGTGAACGTAGTCGGTTTTTCGCCCCGTCGTTCCCGCTTGCGACATCTCCGTAGAGTCCGAACACGATGGCATCGATCAATGTCGATTTTCCAGAACCGGTTGCTCCGCGTAAAAGGAAGAGTCCCGCGTCGGTGAAACGCTGGAAGTCAATAAATTGACGTGACGCAAATGGGCCGATCCCGCTGAGTTCCAAAGTGAGTAGCTTCATTGGAGGTCTTCTTTCACCTTGTTCACAACCTGATCGATAACGTTACT
>CAKAPY010000107.1 GCA_916719935.1 uncultured Actinomyces sp.
GAGCGTCGAAGTGGCTGACGAGGCCGGAGTGCGCGTCCCCCCGATTCGCCCCCGGCAGCGCTGAGAAGTTCCGCGGGAAGGCTCAGCGTTGTGCGCTTTCCGTCAATTTCGATGACGAAGGAGCGCAGTGTGTGCGCTTCGTTTCCTTCTTCCGAGGCCTCGCGTGAGCTTTGCGTACCACCCGCAGTCGTGAGCTCGCGCGCAACTTCCTCGAGAACTCCTTCGCGTTCCAACCACTGGGTGTAGACGCCCAAGCTGTCGCTTTCTTCGCTACGAAA
The DNA here is from genome assembly GCA_916719935.1 of uncultured Actinomyces sp. Taxonomy (GTDB): domain Bacteria; phylum Actinomycetota; class Actinomycetes; order Actinomycetales; family Actinomycetaceae; genus Pauljensenia. The sequence continues at coordinate 279 of CAKAPY010000107.1, forward strand.
TTCGGGAGTTGCGAGGATATGAGCGAGCAGGGGAGCAGAGGTCGGCAGGCCCTCGACACGAAACTCATCCAGCGCACGCTGAAGACGAATAATTGCCTGAATACGCGTCGGCGCGTGAACGGTGATTTTTGCAATGAGCGAGTCGAAATCGGTTCCGATCTCTTCACCGGGACGGATGAAGGAATCGACACGGACTCCGGGGCCGCCGGGCCACTGGATTGCGCTCAAACGACCAGTTGCTGGCATTAGTTTTTGAGCGGGATCTTCGCTGGTGACTCGCACCTCGATCGCATGACCGCGAGTAGAGGGGATCTCGCTGAGTGGAAGACCTTGAGCAATTCGGATCTGTTCGCGAACCAGATCGATTCCGGTAACCTCTTCGGAAACCGTGTGTTCGACTTGCAGGCGAGGGTTGACTTCCAGGAAATAGGCGTTGCCGTCTTCGACCAAGAACTCACAGGTACCGACACCCACGTACTGGACCGCGTCGAAGAGTGCGCGGGAGTACTTCTCAAGTGCCGCGTGGAGTTCTTCGGAGATAAAAGGAGCAGGTGCTTCTTCAACAACCTTCTGGTTGCGCCGCTGGACCGAGCAGTCTCGCGTTGAAACGACTGCGAAAGTTCCGAAAGAATCGCGAGCGCACTGGGTTTCAACGTGACGACCGTGAGAAATGAATTTCTCCATGAAGCACAGCGTGAGCGTCGAAGGATCGCTCAGGTTCGTGTAGAAATCACGAACATCGGAGTCGGAATTCATGCGAGTGATTCCGCGCCCACCGCCGCCATCGGCACGCTTGATCAGGACCGGGTAGCCAATAGACTGTGCCAGCTCAAGTGCATCCTCGACGCTGCTGCCTTCCAAGGAACGACCGGTGATCGTTGGGACCTTGCATGAGTCAGCCAGTTCGCGGGCTCGAATCTTGTCACCCAAGGCCTCGATGGCCTCGGCGGAAGGACCGATCCACACCAGGCCAGCTTCTGCGACGCGCGAGGCGAAATCAGCGTTCTCGGAAAGGAACCCGTATCCCGGGTGGATTGCTCGCGCGCCCGACTTTGCGGCGGCCTCGAGAATCGCTTCCGGGTTCAGATAGGTCTCAGCGGCGCTCTTTCCACCCAGGCTGTAAGCGGAGGTAGCGAGCTCACAAGCCAAGGTATCCCGATCGGCCTCAGCATAGACAGCGACGGAATCCAAACCGATTTCGCGAAGGGTACGGATGACGCGAACCGCGATTTCACCTCGGTTCGCAACCAGAACGGGAGAAAGGGCAATCGTCATGACTGGTGTCCTTCCACTAGTGGGGTGGGGGAAATTTCCCCCGTAGTGACGGTCAGAATTTCGCCTTCCGTGGAGCGACAAATCAGGTGTGCGTGCTCATCGATGCTGATTGGAGTCGCAGTGAAGCGAATGCCTCCGGGAAGGTGCAGTGGACATTGCGTGCCGAAGATGCGCATGTGTGAGCTGTACTCCTCGCGCCAGGATTCGGGTGCGCCGGGTGTTGCAAAGAGCAGCTCGAGGTTCATGCGCAGTTCGCGGATCAATGATTCGCGTTCCTCGCTGCTCAGTGTGGTGTCGAAGCTTGCGGCGAAGTCGCGAACCTCAGCCGGTAGGGCGCCGATGTTTACCCCAATGCCGATGATTACGCGGTGGGTGTCATCTCTTGTGTCGAGGTGTTCGCAAAGAATTCCAGCGGCTTTACGTCCGTTGATGAGCAGATCGTTTGGCCACTTGAGTGAAAGTGCGGCCTCACCGCATGCTGTCGCATCGAGCCCTGTGGTGCGGATCGTGCGCAGGAGTGCGACACCGGCCAGCGCGGTCAGCCATTCCAATTCGCTTTCCGAGGCCTCAACCATGAGAGAGAAAGTCAGCGCTTCATCGGAAGAGAGCCAGACGCGTCCATCGCGTCCGCGCCCCTTGTTCTGGCGGCTTGCCCACAGCGCTATTCCCGAAGGCGCAGTTGACCCCTCGCCGAGCACAATGCGGGCAAGGTGAGTGTTCGTTGAGTCAACTTCGTCGCAGTGAAGGACAGGTGCTTCTTGATCAATCTGCATTACACCCATCGTTCAATTCGCCGCATGAGCGGACAAATACAGGGGTGCATATTGTGAGGGCCGCGCCTGAAACTCGGATAAAGCGCTATGAGTTTTTGGCGTAATCCTGCGACTCTTGAAGTTTCCTTCGAAAATGCTTGAGGGCGATACCGATGTGTATTTTCAGTCGATTTCGCGTGAGCAGGCGTAGAGCAGGACCAGGACGACTTCGAGAATTGATCGGGTTGCCGGGCTGGCCTGTGAGGCTGTGTGGGCAGGTGAGACCGGTGGGTGATCTTCACGAGGCACCGGCGCGGGGTAGCCGGAGTTTGCAGCAGTATTGTGCTTACTCCGGTACTCGCGAATAGATTGACGCCAACCTGCAAGGCCTGCAGCGCGCATGACGACACCGATGACGCTTTGGGTAAGGGCGCCAATGGGAACCGTGAGTTCACGCCCGGCGGCCGTCAGGATTGTCTGCAGAACTGAACCGAGTTGATCTGCAAATTGTCGGTTGAGGTCCAGCAGTCGCATACCCCACTCGGGGTCGCGGATTGAGCGCATGAGCATTTCAGAGTGGAGGATGTAGAGTCCTTCGTCAATGTGGATTGCGTCCAAAGCTTCGTAGAGCAGGTTTTCCATGAGGAGGTGACGATCCCCCTCACCTCCCTGCGATGCGGGGGTTTGGGCGTTCTCCCACAGAAGGACGCGTTCACGCAGGCGTTGGATCAGGTCGGCGTATTCGCCTTCAGCCAAGATTCCCAGCAGTGAGTCTTTAGAGGAAAAATTTGAGTAGAAGGCGCCGCGGGTAAAACCAGCGACTGCGCAGATGTGCTCAAGCGATGTGGCTTCAATGCCTTCGGTGATGATGATGTGTCGAGTTGCTGCAAGGAGACGGTCCTGGGTTTCGGCTCGTTTTCCCATATGTAACCGCCTCTTCCTGCCGACACCGAGTGGAACATGCGTGGGCGAAGGCGATGCGTCTTCAGTGACATGTTCGTTTAGAGCTGAGGGCTCTATTGTCTCACGACCATCGTGCCCAGTGTAGGGTGAATGCATGATTGGTGGACTTCTTACGCTACTGGGCAACCTGATTCTGATCGTTGTCATCGGTGTTGCACTGATTTCAGCTGCCTTCATTTTCTTTGTCCGTCGCGCGATGCGTCGCGGGATGGGCCAAGGTGCGCCTTCGCGTTATGGATCCCCGCGACCGGGTGTGCGCGTTGTTGACAGCACTGTGGTTGACGAGCCTCCGACCAGTGCTTCTGGGAAAACTGCTCCTCGCACGGCTGATATTCCAGATTCTGCTGAAGTTCAGATCATTGAGGTTACGACCCGCGAAGACTGATCACCACCGCTAGATGCGGTTATGACAGGGTGGGGGCCAGACGCTGCACCCCCACCCTGTTGTGTATGGAATCGATTGCATGTCGACCACTCAGTGCTGTGCCTTTGTGTCCCTATGCGTGGGCTTTCAGGTCACAAACGTGATCGACTCTATATCTCAATCCTGTTCGCGACGAGTGCGGGCTACAAGCACCCCGCCGGCAATTGCTGCACTCAGTGCAGCTGCTGCGGCAAGAGTTGCATCGGTGCCGGTCGAAGCAAGAGAACGATTCGCTTCCTTGGGTGAAGGAGCCGCTGGGGGCACATCCTGCTGTGGTGCCGGCGGAAGCGGAGGGTTGCTTGTCTCGGGGGTTACCGGAGGAGTCGTGCTGCTTGTCGAGGCCGCAGGCTGAGGAGTTGTTGTTGAGACCTCGGGAGTCGGCTCAGTTGTCGTCGGGGTGGGTTCCGGAGTGGTTGTGGTAGGTGTTGGCTCTGGGGTCGTCGTGCTCGGGGTGGGTTCCGGAGTGGTTGTACTGGGGGTCGGCTCCGGGGTTGTCGTCGTGGGGGTCGGCTCTGGAGTCGTCGTACTGGGAGTGGGCTCCGGAGTGGCCTCAGTCGTTGTTGGGGTGGGTTCCGGTGTCGTTGTCGTGGGGGTTGGCTCCGGAGTCGTCGTACTTGGGGTAGGTTCCGGAGTCGTCGTAGTCGGGGTGGGGCGAGGCAATGAGGGGTTGTCCTTGGTGGAACCACCACCATCGGCCGTGATTACCGCTTTTCCGACCAATGCAACAGCGTTGACAGAGGCGTTGTTAGTGAAGGTCGCAGACTTACCGACCATCGCGGAGTTCTTGATCTTGGTGTTATAGGAGATCGAATAGATTGCGTTTCCGTTGCCCTTTGGCCAAGTCGCGGTGAAACCGCTGCCGTCGGCCTTCTTCGTGACGGTGAAGGTGCCGCCATTTAGAGCATCGCCATTCGATACCGTTGTGGAATCTCCCAAGGGGAAGTCGTCTCCGTTAGCCCACACCAACATTGAGGGCTCATTGGCCAGGGTGTAGCCACCATTGTCATTCGTGAAGGTGTCGTCAACAGTGATGGTGTCGACTGAGATTCCCGACTCCACGACGTTGATCGACCAGTTAATCAACGAAGGATCATCGGAGTCGACTGTTCCGCCCTTGTTGTGTTTGGTGGTTTTTCCGATATTGGTATCGCCAATTCCGGTCCCGTCACCGGGGAGCTGAACAGAAACAGCCTTGCCATCAATCAAGAAGGACACTGCGCCAGCAGTGGTCTTTGCAGCCGCGCTCATCTTTGCCCAACCTGAACCGGTGATGTTTTGGTGGGAGTTTGCGTAGTCTGTGAAGGTACAGGTGATAACCGCTCCGGGTTCAGGCGCGGGAGCAGAGCAATTGACAGCGACCTGACCATCAGGGGCGATCATGTCGAATTGAAGTTGTGTGCCGGTCGAAGCAAAGGTGTTGAGCTCCGGGGGTGCTTGGATGGTGAAAGTGTCTCCCTGACGGATCGCCTTCCCTGTTCCGTCGATCGTGAAGTCAACCTGCATCATGGTGCCAACGCCAAGCTTCGTTGAGGAGCTGACTCCAGAGAGTTTGACATCCTTGACGATGTCGTTGACGGTTGCGGCCTGTGACACGCCTTGAGAAACGACGAAATAGGCTAATGCAAGGAAACACGCGAGGAGCATTGAAAGCCCCGAAATCGCTGATCTTGTGAGAGTTTGAACGCGTA
>CAKAPY010000108.1 GCA_916719935.1 uncultured Actinomyces sp.
GGCTACGACGCCATTGAAGTTTTTGCGTTCGATGGTGTGGAAATTCTTCGCTTTTTCGACAATCCCCTCAGCAGCGATGGTGGGGGTGCGAATATCTGTCCACTCCACGGTACTGAAGTTAGGGTGGCTGTCATCTAGCTGAGCGCCGCTGCTGGTTTTAATGAAACGCATGTAAAACCCTGAAAGCGTGACGCTCTGACGTGAGACGACTGTATTTTCGGGAAGACCCAAAGACAGCTTCTCCAAGGTCAGTGGTGACGTAGCGAATGTCAACTTCCCGTCTTGGTCGATGCCAACATAGGGATTCGCGTAGCGATTAAATTCCGTGCGCATCGTGCAATCGTTCGAATATGTTGCTTGAGTAAAGGTCACCGACGACCAATCCAGCGCAAGGGCAGAAGCCTGGCAGGCCTCTTCAGTCAGTGTCTTCGAGAAATCGTGCACCGTTACTTGATAGCTGACCGAATTTGGTTCACGAATTGTGAAGACTTCCTCAATTTTTACTTCGTTTTCTGCGCTATAGCCGGGGGTAGCGGTGAAAAGCGACAGCACGATGACAGATGCACACACAGCCGCCCAAGTCTGCAGGCGGTGAAGGTGTCGGTGATAGGGGTGCATAAATTTCCTCAAGGTGAGCTGAGATCCAAGGCTGTGCGAGCAGTAGTGGTCGATTTAAGCCGAAGGGTTGCGCCACTCCGAATCGAAAGGATTGTGAGGTTCTTGAACGGTCGGGGTGGGTGTAGGGGGCGCCGAAGACTGAGCTTGGTAGTCGGAGGGGACAAGGATCCCCGCCTGAGTCTTATTTCGTTCTAGACCCTTCTTCAGTATCCACCACATGCACCACACGAAAAACCCCCCCAGTCCCACGCCGATTACGGGGTTGATGACCCGGTTGATCAGCCACCCAAGACTAAAGGGTGATGGCGAGCTTGCTGTAGACGAAGGAGTGTATGAGCTTGCTGTAGGTGAAGGAGTGTATGACGTCGGAGCCGCAATAGTACGTGAATGCGGAAAATCCGTCATTTCGGTCGGTACTGGAACGGCCGTAAGTTCGTTGAAATCTTTGCGCTCAATCGGGTGGGAATAAGAAGAAGAACCTTGGATATATCCTTCGGCACCCACGACCGAACCGAGGTCATTAATCCAGCTCGCCCAATCACTCATCGGGTTGCTTTCGTCGAGTTTCGCGCCTTTCGTGCCCTTTGTGATGGCTAGGTATCCGCCGGTGAAATCAACTCGACGTGCTATCACGGAAATATCTTCGGGCAGGCCAAGCGAGAGGTCTTTGAGCTCCAGCGGAGCCGCGGCAAAGGTCACCTTTCCATCCTGATCGACGCCAACGTACGGGTTTGTTGCACGCTTGAAATCCGTAGTAATTTCGCAGTCATTGGAGTATGAATCATCTTTGAAGCGAGTCTGAGACCATTGTTGGACCATGGGAGATGCGTCACAAGCATCTTGGGTGAGCGTTTTTGAATAGTCGATTACCGTAATGGTGTGGCTGACGTTGCCGTCCGACAAAATCATGAAAAACTCTCTGATCTCCGCCTGATTGCGAACAGCATGAGCGGGCGATGCCCCGAATAAGGAAGCAGAAATCATGAGCGCACAGGCCGTAATGCTCAGCAAAATGCGGTTTCGTCTGGAAATAGATGCTCTCATGAGTAGTTCCTTAGTTTCTCGTGATTTCCTGCGACTGTGAACACGTGAGTCTGAGGTCATTCCTCCGGCGGCGCAAAACGATTGCGTCCCTCTGAGGGTTTGCTCGATGCAGCCCCGCCCTGTGCGGAAGGAGAAGGGTGGAAAGGATCATCTGCGGCCTCGGCTGCCGACGCTGCCTCGGGAATCGAAGGAATATCCGGGGTGCTGGACGCAGACTCTAAGGAGAAAGGATTGCGTTCCAGCGGGGTAGGGGAGGGGAAGGCCTCGGGGTAGTGGAGCGCAGTGGAGGCCTCCTCGGCCTCGGTAACGGGCTGTGAACTTACATCAAAAAGATTCTCTGAACTTGGCTGGGCAGGCGGTCGAGCTGGCTCGTAGTACTGGGGAATAGCGAGCGGCGACGGCTCTGCCTTCTTTTGCTTCTTCTTCCTCTTCTTCTTTTTGAGCGAGTCAAAGCCCCAGACAATCGCGATAAAGATGACGGCTATCGGAAGACCACCGTATTTTTGAAGCGAACTCAAGATGGTGTCAAAAAACGTAATGGCGTCAGGCGTGGAGCTTGAATTCTGCGAACTTGTTGCACGTCGCGACGCGGCTTTGGACGGAGCCGAGGTCGCTTGATTGACGGTAGTGAGGTCACTAGGAACATCAACTGGTGAAATACCCGCGCGCTCCATGCGGCTAATCGGTTGGAAATTTGAGTGCACCTTGAGCGTGCCAATAGCTGCGACGGGAGCATTCAGTGCATCGCCGCTCCACTGAACAATGACGGTGTGATTGCCGCCATCGGTAATAATACCCTGCGATGAAACCTGGGTAATTGCGGCGTTCGGTGCGCCTAAACTGATGGAACGCCTGCCTTTGATATCTGTATCAGCAGGGAAAGAAAGATGGAGGTCCTCAGCAGTTACCGGGAGTGTGGCAAAGGTGAAATCGCCCTGTTTATTGATCGCTAGGTAGGGATTATTGCCCATGAATTTTGCGCTAATCCTGCAATATGACTGGTTATTGTCATTTGAGAAGGTTGTTTCCGCGCCGAGGTTCGTCTGGGGAAGAGAACGACATGCCTCTTCGGTCATTGTGTGAGAGGAATCCGCGATGTTGAGCTCATAGCTGATTAGTCCGATATCGCTGAAGGTGAAGCTCTCGAAAATGGTGACATAGGCGCTGTCAGCGAGTGCAGGTGTCGCCATCAGGGTGGACGCACCGCCGGCAACGAGGAACGTACAGGCTGACATACCCAGCAGGCGCGCCACGCGTCGCATCAGAGTGGATCGCATATGAGTCCTTCCAAGATCATTGCCGAGGCTGTGGCCAGTCTAGTGGGAGCGGGCCCTCCTGTGTGGGGTGAGGTTGAGGGAGGACTCCGGCTGTGCCAGTAGAAAATGCTCAGTTCTTTGGCGGCTCAAATGGGTTGCGCCAGCCGCTTGAAGAAGGAGAAGGTGGTTGCGTGCCAGCGGAGGGCGAACTCTGGTAGGGCGAAGTCGGTGCCGATCCAGCCTGTGGGCCCATGCCGGTCGGCGTATAGGTGCCTGCGGGTGTCGACGAGCCGTATGGTTGGGGGAAGGGCACTCCAGCTTGGTATGAGGTGAAACCGCCTTGGTAGAGGCCGGCCTTCTTTTTCCTCCTGCGTGAGATCAAAACTGCAGAAATCACCACGAGAACGGCGGTGATGAATAAAGAGGAGAAGAGAATCAAACTCATTCCCGGAGTTCCAAAGAATGTGCGCCCGAGCGCCCCGGTTCCTCTGGACGGGGTCGTGACACTGGGGGCCTGAAGATCAGCGGGCACTTCAACAGCGCTAATGCCGTTAAAGTCCTCGCGTTCTTGAGCGTGGAAACGGTCGTCGATTTCCACCGTTCCTTCGGCGGCGACCACTTCTTCAGAAACCTCATCCCAGTGAATGGTGTCGCCAGAATCATCACGACGCACTGAGGCGCCTTCGCTCACAAGCGACGTATTCAGGTTCCTCCCCGTCAAAGAAAAGCGATGCGAAGAAACAACGGTATTGCTGGGAAGGCCGAGGTTGAGGTCTTCAATTTTCACAGGTTTTGCGGCGAAAGTAAGGTGTCCGCTTGAGTCAACCGCCACGTAGGGATTCTTGTGTCGGTTGAAATCGGTTTCGATGTGGCAATAGTTGTAAGAAGAATTGGCTTCGAATTCGACAACCGACCACTGTTGAGCCAAAGGGACTTCCTCGCAGGCAGCTTCGGTCATGGTTTGAGTGCGGTCAAAAACCGATATCTCGTATTGGCTACGTCCGCTACCGCGTACGTACACGCTTTCAGTAATCGAGACCTCTTGCTCTTGAGCATGAGTAGGGGCGGACAAGCCAATCGTGACAAGGAATCCACACGCAAAAGCACAGGCAAGGAAAGAGTGCGCTGTCGGCCTCGGGAAAGAAAAAAGCATGAAGTGCTCCTAGAGGGAATTTCGCCAGTCGGTCGAGTACGGGTCTGGTGCTGAATCGGCGGCTTCCGCGGGACTTGCCGCTGAGGGCAGGGAAGAAGCGGGATCAGAGGGCGGCGCATAGGGGTTGTACGGCTCTGAAGACGTAGCAGGCGAGGGAGAAGCTGGAATTTGCGAGGCCGAGGCCGGCTTGGAATCGCTGGGCGCGAGGCGGGGATCGGCGGGCACAGTACCGTGCGGCGTGCTCGTTGAGGGGGCCGGCGATCCTGTTGAGAACGCGCTGGCAGAGGTATCTTTTTCGCTCACGCTGAAGGGGCTTGGCGTATGGGAAGGAGCCCCCGGCTCGCTGCGGGAGGAAAGCGGTGTAGGAATACGTACTGGGAACCCGCCGCTCTGGTATTTGTTCTTGCGACGTCGGCGAGCGGAATACCTTGTTATAAACGTCGCACCGCCAAATATGATGATCGCTGGGAGCAAGCGAATGAAGAATTGCGTGAGGCCGGACGTCATTCCCGGGGTGCTTGAGCCTGAAGACGCCGACTTCGAAGAAGGGGAGGGGCTGCTAGAGCTGCTTGCGTTTGCTTTGACAGTAGAGGAAGCGTCTTTCAGATTTCCGGGCATATCAACGGCTTCAATACCTTGATAGGTCTTGCGTTCTTGGGTGTGGAAATCGGTGTCGACGTCGATCGTCCCCTCAGCGGCGACGACATCCTTTCCGATTTTTTTCCAGGAGACGTTATCACCTGTGCTGTCCTGGCGGGTTTCTGCTCCCTCCTTTACCCGTGTTGCGTGGAACCCTCTTCCTGAAAGGCTCACGGACTGGTAGGTGAGAGTCGCATCCTCGGGAAGTTCAAGACCGAGATCTTCAAGCACGACGGGGCGAGCGGCAAAGGTTACTGTTCGATTCTGATCGACAGCTGCATAGGGATTCACATGGCGATTGAAATCGGTTTCGATGGTGCATCGAGTTGAGGTCGGTGAGGCGCTAAAGCTGACGCGAGACCACTCCAATGCCACGGGGAGAGACTCGCAGGCTTCCTCACTGAGGAAGTTGGACTGCTCGATGAGCAAAAACTGGTGAGTGACACGTCCGTCTACTCGGACCCAGAAAGTCTCGGAGATACTGAAACGGTGGCCGGCCGCATGAGCTGATGGAGCATTGATCACTGGCACAGCCATCGCCAAAGCGCAGATGCCGGCAAGAGAGAAGGTTGCAACTCGCTTCGTCAAAGGGAAAGACATGTCATGCTCCTATGAGGGGTTAACTGCCGTCGGGGCGACCGCGG
>CAKAPY010000109.1 GCA_916719935.1 uncultured Actinomyces sp.
GAGGAAATAGCCTTCACCTGAAGAGCTAAACTCGCGCAATGATCGTGCAAGCGCTTGGGCGATAAGCGTCTTACCTGAACCGGGGGGCCCATATAGCAAAATTCCCTTTGTCGACCGCAAACCGTATTGCCGATATAGCTCGGGGTGACGTAAGGGAAGTTCAATCGCCTGTCGAATTGTCTCAATCTGAGTGTCTAGTCCACCGATGTCATCGAAAGTCACATCTGGAATTTCAGGAGTGAGAAGCTGCTCGACGTCCTGGCGAACAATACGCTCATAGGCAAAGGACGTACGAGTATCGACCAAGACGCTCTCTCCGGGGCGGAGAGTACCGTGGCGTAGCGGACCGGCAAGTTCAACAATGCGATGGCTTCCGGCCTCGGCAGAGACGACGGCACGATCGACCCCAATAAGTTCCGCAACCTGTGCGAGCTCACCGGTTCGCGAATACTCGCCGATCCCGACAACAATCATCTTGTCGTCAATAAGAACCTGTTGTCCCGGTGAGATTGATGTGATGTCAAGGGAAGTATCTGCCGCAAGACGCATGAGACGACCTGACACATAGACTTCAAGAACTCGCGAAGACGGCTGCGAGCGATGCAAAATCCCTAGGGTCAACGGTGGTTGATTCAAATGCTTGAGTTGTTCCCTCAGGCGGAGAAGTTCTTGACGCGCCTGAGTGAGAGCCGCACTCAGATGGGCATTCTTCTGCTCAAGAATTGAGAGTGCAGCGTCACTGTTGGTCATCACTACGCCCTTCTACCCATGCCCGTGCTTTAGCGTCGAGGTCCCTTTTGACCTTACGGATTTTCTTCTCCGAGCTGACGCGAAGGCCGACTTTCTGCTCGCTCCACTCATCTTCACTATTCCACGCTCCTTCGAGGCCTTCAGCCGCTTTGGCTGGACGAGTTGAGCGTTCCTGAGGAGTGGTCTGCGGAGCAAGACGTCGAGCAATCATCAAGAATCCAGTATGCGCAACCATTCGATGCTCGGGTCGAACAGCCAAACCATCGACGTGCCATTCACGCGAAAGCGTCTCCCAGGCGATAGGATCGGTAAAGTTCTGAGAGGAACGAAGATCTTCGATCAATCGGGACATCTGAGTCACGGTCGCAATGTAACAGCACAGAACACCGCCGGGAACAAGCGCATGTGCAACCGCATCCAAGTTCTCCCAGGGAGCGAGCATATCGAGGACTACGCGATCAACACTCGATTCAGGCATGGCATTGAGTTCATCTGCCAGATCATTGACCCGAAGATCCCACGCTGGATGTGGAGCGCCAAACCACAGCTCGACGTTATCGCGCGCAATCTGTGCGAATTCTTCGCGTCTTTCAACAGAAATCAGCGTGCCGTGCTCCCCCACTGCGTTCAAAAGAGCCATCGATAAAGCACCCGACCCAGCACCGGCCTCGACAACTACTGCGCCGGGGAAAATATCCGCGTAGTGAACAATCGTCCCTGCGTCTTTCGGGTAAACGACCGCAGCGCCCCTGGGCATTGACATGACATAGTCAACTTGAAGCGGGCGCAGAATTTGGAACTGACGTCCCTCTTCAGTAGTGATGACCTGGCCATCAGGGCGACCGATTAGATCATCGTGATCGATAAAGCCACGATTGGATTGAAAACGACCACCAGAAACCAAAATAACGGTGTGCAGACGGCCCTTTGGGTCGCGAATTTGGACGCGCTCTCCTTCTCGGAGAGGACCACGGTGACGTTCTTGGCCAAGGCCCTGGGCTTCATGTTCATGTGTGCTCATCGCCTCTACACTACCGCGGTGTATGGAAGAACTGCCTGTTTAAACCCCGCGCGAAAAGGTGGAACTGGTTACGGTAGATGCATGAGGAATTCACTCCCAAGCCGGCCTGCACTTTCGGCAAGTCGCACCAAAGAGTACCAACGCTGCCCGCTGCAGTTTCGCCTGCATGTCGTCGACCGCGTTAAAGAACCGCCGACGCAAGCAACACTTCTTGGGACAACAGTTCACGCCACCTTGGAAAATCTCTATGCGCTCCCAAGGGAAGAACGCAATGAGACACTCGCTCTCGAGCTTTTACGTACCGAATGGGAAAAGACTCTTGCAGCTGACCCGAGTGTCATGAATTTATTTACAGACCATGCAGACTTCGAACGCTGGCACGAGCGGATGTACTCGATGATCAGTAATTATTTTGCGATCGAAGATCCCCAAGCACTAGAGCCGCTGTCTACCGAAGCTCTTGTCGAGGCAACGACTTCGCAAGGAGTCAACCTCCTTGGTTACATCGACCGCGTCGACCAAGCGCCCAACGGAGCTCTGAGGGTGATCGACTACAAGACCGGGAAGGCTCCTTCCCCGCGTTTTCAAGAGGAAGCACTGTTTCAAATGCGCTTTTACGCGCTCCTGCTTTCCCTCACAAAGCGTCTGCCAAAGCGTACACAGCTGGTTTATCTTGCTTCTCAGAAGGTGCTGACCTTTGATCCTGATTCCGCTGATATTTCCCGCTTCAGCGAAGAACTGAGCCGGACCTGGGAATCGATGAGAAGGGACGCACTGCAGGGCTATTTCGCTCCTCGACGTAACCCGCTATGCAATTGGTGTGGAGTGCGCACGATGTGTCCGCTCTTTGACGGGACAACACCCGAGATTCCAAGCAGCGGCCTGGAACGTTTGCTGGCAATGGGCCCGCAGCAATCCGATCAGTAAGCGCGAACGAAGTTCGGTCGCTGCCCTTCCATAATCGACTCAATAACACTTTCACTGAGGTCACTCAGCTCGCGAATATAGGGAAAATCAGCGGCGAACTCTTCAGGTGCCGCCCCCTTGATCGCGACGGCTACTCCGCCACTGGCAGACGCGGCTTCAAGACCGACCGGAGAATCCTCGACAATCATGCAGCGACGGATATCAACTCCAAGAAGCTCAGCTGCCTTAAGGTAGCCCTCAGGTGAGGGTTTTCCTTCCGAGACATCATCTCCGTAAATTGCATTCGTAAAACCGGGTGTCGCAGGTACATGCTCAAGGACCCTGGATGCCACTCGCCGTCGCGTCGCTGTAACGACCGCTGTCGGAATTGAGTGCTCATGGCACCAACCTAGGAGTTCAACAAGCCCGTCTTTCCAGGGTAATCCAGCGTCGAGGCGATCGATCACCCCCTGTTCAACACGATCGGCAACCACGGCCTCGTCAAGAGGATGACGAGCAAATGAACGCAAAATGGCCACCATCCGTGGCAAAGTAGACCCCAACATCGTTTGGCGCATCTGCGGGGTCATTTCTGTCCCCATCTCGGCGAGCACCTGTCCTTCCGCCCCTTCCCACAGGGGCTCGGTATCAACGATGGTGCCATCCATATCGAAGAGAATTGCCTCAGGCAGAGTCATACTTCCTTACGTCCTTCACACAAGATTCACGCAGCAGGCGTTGTTCCCAAGGGGAAAAGCAGACCGCTTAACAGACCAAGAGCTACAAGAATACCAATTGCGATTCGGTACCAAACAAAGGGCGCATAGGACTGAGTGGAAATAATCTTCAGGAACCACAAGATCACAACAACACCGACCACGAAAGCAATGATTGTTGCCGCGATTGTCGGGCCAACAGCAATGGTGTCACTGCCGGTCACAACCTTTGCCACCTTGTAGAGCCCTGAAGCCCACACGGCCGGCATTGCCAGAAGGAAGGAATAGCGGGCGGCAGCTTCACGGGTGTAGCCCAAGAAACGTCCCATGGTAATTGTTCCACCCGAACGAGAGACACCTGGGATGAGGGCCATTGCCTGCGCGAGGCCGTACAGAAGGGCATCCTTCCACGTCATCGATTTCAGGTCGCGCTCTTGAGGTGCATAGCGATCAACAAAGCCCAAAAGTAGGCCGAAAATAATCAGCATTGCTGAAGTAATCCACAGGTTACGTAGGCCCGTATCGATCGCGTCCTGGAAAAGAAGACCCAGAATACAAATCGGAAGCGAACCGACGATGATCATCCATCCCATTCGCGCATCAGGATCACTCGAGGGTACTCGATTTTCCTTTGCGCCCAGCGGTAAAGATCGGAACCATGCACTCAGGATGCGGACAATGTCCTTCCAGAAGACGATGACAACCGCAAGCTCCGTACCGATTTGCGTGATTGCGGTGAAAGCAGCACCGGGATCGGTTGAGCCCGTAAGCTCACCGACAATGCGAATATGCGCGGAGGAGGAAACGGGAAGGAACTCCGTCAGCCCCTGAACAAGTCCAAGGATGATTGCATCAAGCCAGCTCATATCCCCAACTCTACGGCGCTTGGCCTCAGGCAAGCCAAAGATGGGCATGTGTATGCCGTCATAGCTCGCGCGTTCTAGGCTTAGCTTATGGAGATTCGCCAATGTGGAACACACGGACTTTCTGTGTCCAGTCTGGGTTTGGGAACACTGACTTGGGGACGCGACACGGATGAGGATCAGGCCTGTGCAATGCTCAAATCCTTCGTTGATGCTGGAGGGACTCTTGTAGAAGTGAGTCCTCTCCACGGTTCCGGGCGTGCTCTCAGCGTTCTTGCCGAGGCCTTACGCGCCGTTGGTAGACACCGAGTCACGATTGCTTTGCGTGGTGCAATGCGTTTCTCTCAAGGAGCCAATGAGCTCTCTGCTTCTCGTGGAGATATGCTCCGCTGCCTAGATACGACACTTGCGATTCTCGAAACAGATTTCGTTGACCTCTGGTTAGCAACTCCATCCCCTACAGGTATTCCGCTCGAGGAAACTTTGTCGGCCCTCGAATGGGCCTATTCCAGCGGACGCGCTCACTACCTTGGGCTCAGTCACCGCGATACCTGGGATTGCGCACTCATGTGGGCCCAATCAGATCAAGTTCCTCTGGCCGCCGTCGAAGAAGAATACTCACTTCTATGCTCTTCTCCCCTACTCGACCGCGCTCGGTGCAACGGATTTGGGTTTCTCGCTCATTCACCGCTTGCTGGGGGTGTGCTTACAGGAAAATATCGTCACGCGACACCACCTGATTCACGAGCCGCATCTGCCCATCTGCGTTCAAGCGTTGCGCCATACCTAGAGAGCAGTCTTCCGATTGTCGAAGCTTTATCACAGGCAGCACATGGGCTGGAATGTTCTATCACCGACGTTGCTTTAGCATGGGTCGAAGGCGCGCCGGGAGTGACAAGCGCAATCATCGGGCCGCGAAACCTTGTACAACTCGAGCAGATACTCAATGGGCGCATTGAGCTTCCACTACCGATTCGCCAGGTATTAAGCGAAGTGAGCGCTAAATAGAGGCGGGAGCGAAATAAAGGTGTGCGGGCAG
>CAKAPY010000110.1 GCA_916719935.1 uncultured Actinomyces sp.
CGGGAGCGAAGACTTGTACTCGACGAGCCGGGGCAGGCGCAGGGCGAGCCTCGTTCTGTCTGGGTCGGGGCTGAACGCTCGACTGACTCTCGTGGATGTGTCGGGTCGGAGTCGCCGTCGGTAGGGGCTTCGCAGTCGCAGAACGCGTCTGATCATCACTTGAAGGCACAGTAGGCGTCGAAGTGGCGGACGGAGTTACTGAAGGTGTTGCCGTCGGTGTGGGAGTTGCACTTGCGCAGGCAATCTTCGTAGTGAGTTCAAGATCGGTCTGCTTTGATTTGTCAGCACCCAAACGCTTCCAGATGAAACGAGTAGTTGTTTCGCTGACCGCATCGGGGGTGCACTGACTGATTGTTTGACGTATCTGAGCAGTGATCGTGATGGTGGAGCCCTTTGGCATGTTGATCACGGAATGGAAGGGCGAGAACTCAGGCTTGTCCTGGGTAAGGGTAAGTGATTCTGCATACCCATCGGCGCGCTCGGGGCAGGTTGCTCCGCCTTTAACTGCGCACTGGAGGCTCCAAATGACATTACTGCTGCCGGCGACGTTACTGGAGAAAACGCCTTCAATCTCGATGTCCTTCGCATCCTTGCCGACATTGGTCAGCTCGAATGTCAGGGTACGAATTTCTCCGTTTTGGACGAGGATCTCAGGAGTTGCAAGCGAAGAATCGATGGCGGGAATATCCTTTTCCTGCAACTCATCGAGAGTCTTCGCATCCTGCTCATCACCTTGTAATTGAGCAATTGAGGTGGCGTTGGCGGAAGGTGTTGCGTTGCTCTCAACCCAAACCGTACCTTCGTGCCCCTTCAGGTCGTTCAGAGATGGCGTATCGTCGCTGGATGCCGGCTTGGGGTCAAGCTGATCGAAGGTAACCGCCGGAGTCTGATTGGACAGTGTAGTTTCAGGCGCAAACTCAGCACCTTCGATAATTACCTCTGCCTTTTCATAAGGTGTGCGGACAAATTTCTTTGCCAGCGGGGAATCGCTTTCAAGAACAAGGCGATCGGGAGTCGACTGAAGATCCTTGACGCTGTGAGTTGGAGCTGCGCTGGGGGCTTCGGCCGTAGCATGTACATCTAGGTTGCCGCCGGCATCGTCTAGATGATCAAGAGGATCAGTGGAAACAGTCGTAACGGGCGCTGTGTCCGGATGCGCAGATGCGGAAGACCAGGGCAGAGCTAAAAGGGTAAAGGACCCGCCAATCGCGGCAGTTGTGAGAAGAATTAGGGTGCGCGAAAACGTGGAGCCCTGTCGATACGACAGTGCCCTTCGGGAGTTTTGCGATCCTAAGCGAATCCTCACATGGGCCCTTTCTTTGAACGCAATTCGTGTGATGGGAACACGTATTGCTGGAGGGTTCTTGCAGTCTGCACTGCTAATAGTTTATAGGTTTTGTCAAGTTAATGGGATACAGAAGTGTATCTTATGACCACTTTTCCCTGATATTCCCGCAGAAATGTCATGCAAGGTAACCATGACTTGAGCTGTGACAAAGCTGGTTGGCTCCTGAAAGCCAAATTAGTATTTAGAAATAATAAGGGAAGGAAGACCAGTCTGGCGAGCGGTGTTCGATGAAGGCATCGCGACCTTCCTGAGCCTCATCCGTCATGTACGCCATGCGCGTCGCTTCGCCGGCAAAAACCTGCTGGCCGGCCAAGCCGTCATCGGCCAAGTTGAAAGCAAATTTCAGCATGCGGATAGCCTGTGGAGACTTCGTTGCAATGATCCGAGCCCACTCCAACGCGGTTTCCTCCAGCTGAGCATGGGGAACGGCCTCGTTAATGACGCCCCAGCGCTCCGCAGTATCGGCGTCATAGCGCCTGGCAAGGAAGAAAATCTCACGTGCACGCTTATCACCCGCTTGACGCGCGAGCAGTGCAGAGCCGTAACCGGCATCAAAAGAGCCAACATTCGCATCGGTTTGCATAAATGCGGCATGTTCACGAGAAGCAATCGAGAGATCGCACACAACATTCAAGCTGTGGCCACCACCAGCCGCCCAACCGGGAACCGCCGCAATAACGACCTTCGGCATGGTGCGGATCAAGCGCTGGACCTCCAAAATATGAAGGCGTCCCGCGCGTGCGGGGTCAATTTGCTCGCGTCGCTGTTCCACTCCCGCCGAGGCCTTGCTGCCCTCAAGTTCGTAGTGGTAGCCATCTTTTCCGCGGATCCTCTGGTCGCCACCCGAGCAGAAGGAATAGCCACCGTCGCGAGGGGATGGCCCGTTTCCCGTCAAAATAACCGCAGCGACATCGCTGGTCATTCGTGCGTGGTCCAGACAACGATAGAGCTCATCAACGGTGTGTGGGCGGAACGCATTGCGAATTTCTGGACGATCGAAAGCAATACGGACCACGGGCAAGTCGGCGCCCTTTTCAGTTCCGTCGACGGGGCCTCGGGAAATCCCGCGGTGGTAGGTCATATCGGTCAGCTCGAAACCCTCAACTTCACGCCAGCGCGAAGGGTCAAAGGTGTCGGAAACGAAATTCAGTGCGCTCATATCCCCAACAATAGCGGCCGATGACCACTTGCCGCCTAGAGGGTTAGGATAGGGATGTTCATGCAGTTGATGACTAAGCAAAGGAGCTCGTCAATGTCCTCCTCTCTGTCCGCGATTCCCGGACTTCTTCCACTTCCGGTCTTCATTGAAGAGGCCGATGCGCATCCGGGAGAAGCCACTTGGGCAGAAATTAGCCCCTCTGTTGTGCTGAAGACTCCCGAGGAATTTTCGGCGGCAATTGCACCCCTGGCAATCCCCGAGGAATGGCAGTTCGCAGAGGCCTACATTTTGACGATTTCCGCTGGAAGCGCGCAGGTGACCGCTGCTACTGAATTGGGGTTGTCTCGAGGCCTGCGTCGCCTCAACACATTGGCCATCGCGAATCACAGCCGGGCCCCCATTGCAGTGAAGATCATCGACTATCCCGCTTATAGGCACCGCGGCTTGCACATCGATGTTGCCCGCCATTTCTTCGGCGTTCCCACGATCCTTCGCGTCATGGATGCGATGAGCGAAGTGGGGTTGAACATCTTGCATCTGCACCTGAGCGATGATCAGGGATGGCGCATTGAAATCCCGCAATTCCCCGAACTCATTGAACGCTCATCCGATTGTGCAGTCGGTGGGGAAGAAGGCGGCTACTACACTCTTGATGACTATCAGACCCTGGTCGAGGGAGCGCGCTCGCGGATGATTGCGATCATCCCCGAAATTGATATCCCCGGACACGTCAATGCTGCTCTCCACGCGATTGAAGGACTCAATCCCGATGGTGTCTGTCCGCCCCTTTACGAAGGAATGGAAGTCGGCTTCTCGACTCTCTCAACCAAGGCGCCCGCGACCCAAGCCTTCCTCGAGGCCGTTGTCGAGACCCTTGCTCCCTTCTCTCCTGCGGGAATCCACATCGGTGGGGATGAGTCCTTCTCGACCGCAGAAGGTGACTACCCGATCATCGTTGGCAGCCAGATCGAACGCATCCATGCACTGGGCAAGCGCGCTGTGGCGTGGGAGGAAGCCGCGGATCTGCTGGGTGAAGGCGATCTTGTTCAGGTCTGGCATGATGACCTCGAGGGCGACTCTATCGCTCGTGCAGTCGCGCGCGGCGTGCGTGCAGTCATGTCTCCAGGTCCGAAAGCCTACTTCGATATGAAGGAATACCCGGAGCAGAAGCTTGGGATCACGTGGGCCGGAATCCTTCCTCTGAAGAAAGCCTGGGATTGGGATCCCGAGAGCATCTGTGAGGGCGTGGACCGCAAGGGAATTGAAGGCGTCGAGGCCTGCCTGTGGAGTGAAACCCTGCGCCGAGAGAAAGACGTCTGGGAGATGCTGCTTCCGCGCCTAGCGGGTCTTGCTGAGGTTGCCTGGGCGGGAGGCCCCCGTGGAAGCTGGGAAGACTTCCAAGAACGTTTGGCGGGCCTCGCAAGCGCGGGAGGGCTGCGTGCTACCGCATCGCATGAAACAAGATGGGCAGCGAATCCTTCGTTGAGTTTTAAGCCTGTGCGTAGAGGCGCATCAGACGTTCAACTTCTTCTCGAACCAGATGAGTTGCGGGGCCGACATACTTTCGCGGATCGACAATCTTCGGGTTTTCATCAAGAATCTGACGAACGCCCTGGGTGAAGACGACATTCAGGTGTGTCGATACGTTGATCTTGGTCATTCCGGCTTGAATTGCCGCGACCATGCCCTCGTCGGGAACGCCGGAAGAGCCGTGCAAAACCAGTGGGACAGGCACGAGTTCGTG
The DNA here is from genome assembly GCA_916719935.1 of uncultured Actinomyces sp. GTDB lineage: Bacteria > Actinomycetota > Actinomycetes > Actinomycetales > Actinomycetaceae > Pauljensenia. The sequence goes on from CAKAPY010000110.1 coordinate 4,252, forward strand.
GATTGCAGCAATCAGCTGATTGTCCAAAACCGCCTCGCGAGTTGCCATCGCGTGAGAAGAACCGACAGCAACAGCAAGCAGATCAACACCGGTATCTGCAACAAACTGGGCCGCATCTTCAGGATTGGTACGTGCCGAAGGGTCGTGGACACCGTTCTTTCCGCCAACTTCACCCAGTTCGGCCTCAACGCTAACACCGTGCTCATGAGCGAAAGCGGTGATCTCAGCGGTAGTCTCACGGTTCTGTGCATCTGGAAGCTTTGAACCGTCGTACATGATCGAGGTAAAACCGAGCTCAACAGCCTCACGGCACAAATCGGTGGATTCAGCGTGATCAAGGTGAACGGAAACGGGAACGGAGGAGGCCTCGGCAAGCTCGATAAGCGCGCGCCCCAGGGGACGCAGGCGACCACCGTGATACTTCACGGCATTTTGGGACAGCTGGAGAACCAAAGGCAAACCGGTGTTTTCGGCGGCATCGACAAATGCTTCAGCGTGATCAAGAAGGACCACGTTAAAAGCCGCAAGGCCAACCTTGCGGGCGGCGCAATCGCGTGCAAGTACAGCGGTATCAGCAAGCATAGCGACCTACTTTCTTAACAAATTAGGACAGGCGAACAGGAGAAATTCGGGAAAGAAGCTCCTCGCGAAGGGGAAGATCAATCTCCCCAGCGACGGGCATCGTCACCGCGGCGGCAGAGGTTGCGACGGCCTCGGCAATGGCACTAGGAATCTGCGACTCAAGGTCGTCCCCCGCCTGAGCAAGCGAGCGAGCGAGGGATGCGACGCAGGCATCGCCGGCACCGGTGGGATTGCCCTGAAGGACAACTCCGGCCTCGGCGTGCCAATGACTCTCGCGAGAGAAGAGGTCCATTCCCTCTTCACCTCGCGATACGCACACCCAGCTCGGTCCCTGCTCGATAAGGGCACGCGCGCCCTCTTCGATGGAGGACGCGCCCGTAGCCTCAGGACCATCCTTGGTTGAGTGCGCTGCGTGGGCCGATGTCCTCAAGCCCAA
>CAKAPY010000111.1 GCA_916719935.1 uncultured Actinomyces sp.
AACGGTTCTTGTCGCTCAAGGAACGCATGCTCATCTTCGGATGGCGCGTCGAGGGGTTCTCGATTCGGGACATTGCCCGCCGGAGCCAACACTCCGTAGTTCACGTCCGCGCACGAGTTCCCATTTCTGCGACGCGGCGTCAACGAATGACACGTGAGTGATCATTTCTCCTGCTTTTCCTTTTGTCATCATATTCAGTTTCATGTGGGCAACTTCCTGATCAATGACCGAGCCCCAGTTGTAAGTGGGGTGTGCAGGGATGACAAACTTCCCCGGCGGAAGCACGGCAAGGTCTAACGGCGGGTTTTCGCAGCTCTTATCAGCTCTCTGGCTCTCCACGCGAATGTCGTAAATGGGCGCATCCGAACCATTCACCACCAAGATCGCGTACCGCTCCTCCTGTGGAGCATCAGGACATTGAACGCCGACAACTGTCACATGCTCAGCCTGTCGGCGCTCCGCCGCAGACTCACGCTCCCTATCACGCTTCTCTTCGAGCTTCACGACTTTTCTACTCGACTGCCATGAAAGAACCGCAGCGTAAACTGCTAGGACACCGCTAAAGGCTCCTACCCAGTCCGCAAGCGACCCCACGTCCATCTAGTGTCCTCCTTGACATCTATTCCGAACCCGACGAGGTCACCATCGATCCCGTTAGAGGGCACGCGCCGCAGGCTACCGAAACCGGGGCACAGTGTCAGGCCATTCATGAACGGTTTACAGGGACGCCATCATTTTGTCAAACAGGCACATGTGAGGGCATCGACTAGACACCTCACCCCGATCACACCACAACGGCAAAGCCGGGCCACGCCCTCGCGCCACCCGGCCATTGCCTCGTAGAAGAAAACTCACACGTTGAAGCGGAACTCCACGATATCGCCGTCCTGCATCACGTAGTCCTTACCTTCCATGCGGACCTTGCCGGCAGCCTTCGCCGCGGCCATGGAGCCGGCCTCGATCAGATCATCGTATGAGACGATTTCAGCCTTGATGAAGCCCTTTTCGAAGTCCGTGTGGATGACGCCGGCAGCCTTGGGAGCAGTGTCGCCCTTGTGAATCGTCCAGGCGCGCGCTTCCTTCTCACCAGCGGTCAGGTAGGTCTGCAGGCCAAGGGTGTCAAAGCCGACTCGCGCCAACTTATCTAAGCCGGATTCGCTCTGACCGGACTCCGCCAGCATTTCGCGCGCGTCGTCCTCGTCCAGCTCAACAAGCTCGGACTCAAACTGCGCATCCAAGAAGATGGCTTCAGCGGGGGCAACAAGTGAACGCAACTCATCCTGCAGCTCCTTGTTGTCCATTTCTTCAGCATCCATGTTGAACACGAAGATGAAGGGCTTAGAGGTCATCAGCTGGAAGGACTTGAGCGCATCCTGGTCAAGCTTCGCACCCGCAGGGCCGCTGAGCAGTTCGCCCTTTTCAAGCAGTTCCATTGCCGCGCGCGCAGTTTCCAGGACAATCGCCTCGGTCTTCTTGCCGCGCACTTCCTTTTCCAGACGCGGGATCTGCTTTTCAAGCGTCTGCATGTCGGCCAGGATCAGCTCGGTCTTAATGGTTTCAATATCCGATTCAGGATCGACCTTGCCATCAACGTGCACGACGTCGGGGTCGGAGAAGGCGCGCGTCACCTGGCAAATGGCGTCGGCCTCGCGAATGTTCGCAAGGAACTGGTTACCCAAGCCCTCACCCTCAGACGCACCACGCACAATACCCGCGATATCAACAAATGAAACGGTCGCGGGAATGATGCGCTGAGAACCAAAGATCTCGGCGAGTTTGTTCAAACGCGCATCGGGAAGCGGAACGACGCCCACATTCGGTTCGATGGTTGCGAAGGGGTAGTTCGCAGCCAGAACAGTCGCGCGGGTCAGAGCATTAAACAGAGTGGACTTGCCAACGTTGGGCAGGCCGGCGATACCAATAGTTAAAGACACGCCCCTATCCTATCCGACGAGGCCGCACTCCCGTTTGCCCGCGCCTAGAAAGTGCGCGCATAAGCGGGTGAAATTCCGCTCAGCTGGTGTGATCAGGCCCGGCAGTGCGACGCGCATGCGGGCGCACATCAATCTGTCCGGCCTTCTTCAAATCCGAACGCAAGTCACGGGGAAGAGCGAAGGTCGTTGTTTCCGTCTCGGTTCGCACTTCCTCGACACTTGGGAAACCACGTTCTTGCAGCCAGGCAATCACATCACGGACAAGGATTTCCGGTACCGACGCACCCGAGGTCAAGCCCACGGTCTTCGCACCTGCAAACCATTCTTCCTGAAGCTCTTCGGCCTTATCGATGCGGTAGGCAGCAGGAACACCCGATTCGAGCGCGACATCAACCAAACGTACCGAGTTCGAGGAATTCGCAGAGCCCACAACAACCATGACATCGACCTGAGGGGCAATGACCTTCACAGCCCCCTGGCGATTTTGCGTCGCATAGCAGATGTCATCTGAAGGCGGATCAACAAGTTTGGGGAAACGCTGGCGCAAGCGATCAACCGTTTGACGCGTCTCATCAACAGAGAGGGTCGTCTGCGAAATCCACACAACGCGCTCGGGGTCACGAACGACCAGGTTATCGACTTCTTCAGGCGTTCCAACCACTTGAATGTGTTCGGGAGCTTCGCCAAAAGTGCCTTCGACTTCTTCGTGACCTTCGTGGCCAACCAAGATGATGTCGTAGTCGTCCTTCGCATAGCGCACGGCCTCTCGGTGCACCTTCGTGACCAGCGGACAGGTCGCATCGATTGTCGCAAGGTGACGCTGGGCTGCAACCGCATGAACTTCAGGCGAAACCCCGTGAGCAGAGAACACCACACGTGCGCCTTCGGGAACCTGATCGGTTTCTTGAACGAAGATCGCGCCACGCTTCGTCAAAGATTCGACGACAAACTTGTTGTGAACGATCTCCTTACGGACGTAGACGGGCGCACCGTAATGATCCAAGGCCTTTTCAACGACATCGACCGCGCGATCAACACCCGCGCAATATCCACGAGGCGCTGCAAGCAGGATCTTCCCACCTTCAACGCGGGAATCGCTTTCGCTATTACGAAGGGTGTCGTCATGAGTCATAGATCAACCGTACAGGCCGCCATGTGCATCTGCGAACCATAATTGCTTTTCCTTCCCAGTCTGGACGCAAATGCCCCTGGCCTGTGTCATGCTTATTTCGTGCCAGAGAACATGCCCCCCGCAGCAAAAGCTGCTGATACGACGCGCGAAAACCCGTGGCCGCTGCGCAGACTCACGCAGAACATCAAGATCTACGTTGATCGGATGTCTTCGCTCTGGGTGGAAGGTCAGGTCGTCCAATACAACCCGCGTCCGGGCTCGCGCATGGCGTTTTTCACCTTGCGCGACACCGAATCTGACACCTCGATGACCGTTACAGCTTTCCCGAATGTCATTTCTGCCGTTGGCGCGGGATTTGAAGAAGGCGTCAAAGTCGTCACGCGCGTCAAGCCCGTTTTTTGGGAACGCAGCGGAAGCTTGAACCTCCAAGCAGCCGAGGTTCACCTTCAAGGTCTGGGCGATCTATTGGCTCAAATCGAACGCCTGCGTCAAAAACTTGCAGCCGAAGGCCTCTTCGACGAAGGACGCAAGAAACCCCTTCCTTTCCTTCCGCGCGTCATTGGGCTTGTGTGCGGGCGAAATGCGAAGGCAAAAGATGACGTCATTGTGAATGCAAGTGCGCGCTGGCCCGCTGCGCGTTTCGAAGTCCGCGAGGTTGCGGTCCAGGGCCAGTACGCGGTGCGTGAGGTCAGCGATGCCATTGCCGAGCTCGATCAAATCCCTGAAGTTGACGTGATTGTTGTTGCCCGAGGCGGCGGTTCCGTTGAGGATCTTCTTCCCTTCTCTGACGAGGCCTTGGTACGTGCCGCTGCAGCCGCCTCCACTCCCCTGGTGTCGGCAATCGGGCATGAGGGCGATGCACCACTTTTGGATTACGTGGCAGATTTTCGCGCATCAACTCCGACGGATGCTGCTCGGCGCATTGTTCCTGACCTTGCCCAAGAGCTTGAGGGTTTAGCTGGTGCTTCTCAAGCAATGCGCAATGCAATCGAGCGCAGACTGACACAAGAACGCCATCATTTGGATCTTGTTGTTTCGCGCCCTATCTTCCTCACGCCGGCAGCAACGCTTGAACCTCATCGCACCCTCATTGAGTCAGCGGTGACAAATTTGCGTTCCCGGATTGAACGCCGACTGAACGAGGAACGCCAGGGAATCGTTCAGGCCTCGGCAACCCTGCGCGCTCTCTCACCACAGGCCACTTTGGAACGCGGCTACTCCATGCTCAAGCTTCCCTCTGGCGAATTGGTCCGCGACGCCTCGCAAGTTCCAAAGGGCACCTTGGTCGAAGGCATCCTTGCCTCAGGCCGCTTGGTCGCCCAGGTCGTTGGCTCCACCCAAGCAACACATAGCGCACCACCAGCAAACGAATAACTCGTCCTACCTTCTCACCACAAACACCCACCTAACCTGGAGGATCGCATGGCAGAAAATACGCTCCCTGCACCGGAATCCCTGTCGTATGAAGCAGCACGCGATGAATTAATCTCCATCGTGAAGACGCTGGAAAGCGGACAGGCGCCCCTAGAAGACACTCTTGCCATGTGGGAACGCGGCGAAGCCCTTGCCACCCGCTGTCGCTCGATTTTGGACGCGGCAACCCAACGGATGGAACAGGGAACAGAAAACTAATTCTCCGTCGCCCAGGCCCCCAGAGATTGGTTAGACTGAGAACGTCAATTGTTCGAGGAAACCAGCCGAAGTGGTCTGGAAACAGGAGGAAACATGGACCTCGCAACCGACCCCCACATCCTCTCCATCGGAGAAGCCTTGATGGATATCGTGGTCCCCGCGGATAGCCCTACCGCAGTCGCCGAGATCCCCGGAGGCTCACCGGCCAACGTCGCAATGACGCTCGGACGCTTGGGCCGTAACGTTGGCCTGCAAACATGGCTGGCACACGATGAACGCGGCGACATCCTCGAAGAACACTTCACGGCCTCCCACGTAGTCATCACCGAGGAGTCCTTCGGCGCTGATCACACACCAACCGCACTCGCAAAGCTCAACGAAAAGGGCGCGGCAACCTACACCTTCGATCTTGATTGGTGTCCAAATAGCCCCATCGCCGTATCCACGCAGGCTCGAATCGTCCACTCCGGTTCAATTGCCGCGGTGATCGAGCCAGGCGCACACGCCGTTTTGGATGCAATGGTCA
>CAKAPY010000112.1 GCA_916719935.1 uncultured Actinomyces sp.
GGCTGCTGGTAGTGATCGCATTCGTGAAGCTTTCGATCTTCTCCAGAAGACCGAAGGTAATCAGATGCGCCCGCGTCGAGTTCGCCCGGTACGCGAAAGCAGCGGCCCGACTGAGTACGGCTCGCGTCCCGATGAAAAGCCGCGTTTTGGAGTGCGTTTGTCGCAACTGCCAGAAACTGACGCCAGCGCTGCCGGCACGGAACAACGCGACGACGAAAGTTCGGAAACCGATCCCCAGAACTGACGTATATACGCGAAGTGGCCACTTGTGCATTCAAACTTATGCGCGCCCTTGAGCGCTGGCAATCCACGCCTCGACATCGGCAATGGTTCGCGGGATGTCTTCTGAGATTCGGGTGACGCTGCCATCAGCGTTCACTAAAACATCATCCTCAATGCGCACGCCAATTCCGCGGAATTCCTCGGGGATTGCCATGTCATCGGCACGGAAGTACAAACCGGGTTCGATGGTGAAGCACATTCCGGGCTCCAGCAGCGCATCCTGGTACATTTCGCGACGCGCCTGAGCGCAGTCGTGAACATCCAGACCCAGGTGGTGGCTTGTACCGTGAGGCATCCAGCGGCGGTGCTGCTGGCCATTGGGAGAAAGAGATTCCTCTGCACTGACGGGCAGTAGGCCCCATTCTTCAAGGCGTGCGGCAATAACCTTCATAGCGGCATCGTGCACGTCGCGGAAGCGGGTTCCGGGTTGATTTGCACGCTCAAGTGCGGCCTCACAGGCATCCAAAACCGCCTGGTACACCTTCGCCTGAGTGGGGGAGAAGGTTCCATTGACGGGCAGGGTGCGGGTGATATCTGCGGTGTAGAGCGAATCAACCTCAACGCCGGCATCAACCAAAACCAGGTCGCCATCGTTGACTGGACCGTCGTTGTCGATCCAGTGCAGAGTATTCGCGTGGTTGCCCGAGGCGGCGATGGTGTCGTAGCCCAAGCCGTTTCCTTCTTCGCGGGCTACCGCACCAAAGGCGCCCTCGATGACGCGTTCGCCGCGGCGGTGACCAGCGGCTCGGGGAAGTGAACGAAGGATATCTTCAAATCCAGCCTTTGTGATCTCGACTGCGCGACGCAATTCAGAGATCTCAAATTTGTCCTTGCACAGGCGGATTTCTGAGAGACGCTCTTCCAAAGCGTCATCGGTTTCGGCAGTGTCGCCACCAAAAGGCAGGCCTGCCTGCATGCGCACCTCGTTGACCATGGCTTCCACGGCCTCGTCGACATTGCGAACCACGCGCAAACGAACGATTCCCGCGTCCTTGGCCAGAGCATCGCGAAGGGTATCGATGTGTTCGCAACGCAGACCGGTTTCGGTTGCAACTTCCTCGAGAGAGGGGCGGGCACCTACCCAGAACTCGCCGTAGCGTGAGTCGGAGTAGAACTCTTGGGAAGAACGGGAGGTGCGAGGCTTGAAATACAGCACCGCCTCGTGACCGCCTTCGGGAAGGGGTTCGAGGACAATGACCGAATCGGGTTCGCGTTCTTGCCCAAGACCGGACAGGTGAGCGAAAGCCGAGTAAGCGCGGAAACGGTAGGTGCAGTCGTTTGAGCGAACCTTATAGGTCCCTGCGGGGATGACCAGTCGTTCCCCGGTGAAGGGCTCTCCGGCTGCAGTTGCGCGAGCGGGAAGGTAGTCGGCAACGGCCGATCGAGTAATACCCGGATCAGGACGCGGCCCCCATTGGGAGCCCATGAATTCTCGGAATGCATCTGAGGATGGGCGGCGCGATCGATTATTCACGCGCTCGGCCAAAGAATCGGGTGCTTCCTCCGCGGAGGTTGTTTCAGTCGTAGTCATAGTGTCATGGTCTCACTTTCCCCGTGCGGCGTGCTACGCGGACCGTATTCTAAATACATGACGAGGATCGATCTTCATACACACAGTGCGTATTCGGACGGTACCGATACTCCCGCCGAACTCATGGAGAAAGCGCGTCAGGCGCATGTTGATGTCGTGGGGCTGACCGACCATGACACCTACGCTGGCTGGGACGAGGCCGCAGCGTGCGTTGAGCGAACTGGGGTGTCCTTAGTGCGCGGGGTGGAGTTGTCCTGCGCGCGTGAGGGGATCACCGTTCACCTTCTGGGATACCTTCCCGATCCCGCGAACGAGGCCCTGCGTGCAGTGCAGCGTCGTGCAACTGAGTCGCGTCTCACGCGTGCGCAAAAAATTGTTGAACGCCTCGCAGAGGATTACCCAATCACGTGGGAGCAGGTGCGCGCTCTTGCGCCTGAAGATGGGCCGGTTGGGCGTCCGCATATTGCGGATGCCCTGGTTGAAGTAGGAGCTTTTCCTGATCGCAGCGCCGTTTTTACGCAGACTCTGCACCCTTCTAGTAAGTATTACGTCATGCACTGGGCACCCGACCCCGTCGATGCTGTGGAGCTGGTTCGGGCCGCCGGGGGAGTCCCTGTGTTGGCGCATCCGCGCGCGCGGGCTCGCCAAAGGCTTCTGCCTGAGGAAGTCATTGATATGATGAAAGAAGCGGGCCTGTTCGGGATTGAGCGCGATCATCGTGATCATACCGAAGAGGATCGAGCCGATGTGGAGCGGATCGCACGCCGTTTGAAGCTGGAAGTATTTGGTTCCTCCGACTATCACGGCCTAGGAAAGCCGAATCAACTTGGTGAAAACCTAACGGATCAGTCGGTGCTGAACAAACTTGAAGAGGAAGCGTTTTTAGAGGTCCTGCACCCATGAGTATCGGTTCTGTTGTGGACATTACGGTCTTGTTGACGACTTTTGCGACTTTGATCGTCATTTTGGACCCTATGGGCTTGATGCCTGTCTTCTTGGGGCTGACCTCCAAGCTGTCACGCAATGCTCAGCGTAAAGCGGCTTTCCAAGCCTCGCTGGTGTCTTTCGGAGTCATCCTTACTTTCGCTTTCCTTGGGCAGCAGATTTTGCGCGCACTCCATATTTCAATGGAATCGTTGAAACTTTCCGGTGGCGTGCTGTTGTTCTTGGTTGCAATGGAATTGCTGACCTCCAGCGACATGGAGCAGCCCGATACCGGTGATGACGCAGTGAACGTTGCATTGGTCCCGTTGGGGATTCCGCTGCTTGCTGGCCCGGGTGCGATTGTTGCTGTGATGGTGTCGATGGCACAGGCTCACACAGTGGGTTCCATTGTTGGTGTTGTTGGTGCAGTTGTTGCAACCCACGTGGTGATTTGGCTGTCAATGCGTTTCGCGTTGGAACTCTCGCGGTTCCTGGGAACGGGTGGCATTATGTTGCTCACGAAAATTTCCGGTGTGCTTTTGGCCGCTATTGCAACAGAACTGGTGATGGGTGGCGTTTTCGACTTTATTAAGAACGCTGGAATCGTTCACTAGTCAGGTTGACAGGCCGTCATCTTTTTATCTCGCCCCGCTTTGTGGGGCTACAGTAGGCTTATTCCAGTGCTACCGGTAGTGCTGAGTCAATCGCAAGGAGAGATTTTATGAGCCGGTCCCTAGAGGAACAGCTGAAGTCCCAGGTACGCGCAGTGTCCGGACGCCCAGAACGCGTCTCGACTGAGATGGAAGCGTGGCAGGGCCTTTCGGCGGCAATCATTGATCGTATTGCTGATCGCTGGCATGCAACTGAGCGCACCTACTCGGTGGGTCGTATGGAACACTACTTCTCCGCAGAGTTCCTTATGGGGCGTGCGTTGCTCAATAACCTTTCCAACCTTGGAATGGTTGACGAGGCCCGCGAGGCCTTGGCTGCACTGGGCAAGGATCTGTCCGTGGTTCTGGAAGAAGAACCCGATGCCGCTTTGGGTAATGGTGGTCTTGGTCGTCTGGCAGCGTGCTTCCTTGATTCCTGCGCAACCTTGGATCTTCCCGTTGCCGGTTATGGCATCTTGTACCGCTACGGGCTTTTCAAGCAGCTCTTCGACAACGGTTTCCAGACCGAGCACCCTGATCCCTGGATGGAAGAGGGCTACCCCTTCGTCATTCGTCGCGAAGAAGAACAGCGCATTGTTCGTTACGCGGATCTGACCGTTCGCGCGATTCCTTATGACATGCCGATTACCGGTTACGGCACCCAGAACGTCAATACTTTGCGTCTGTGGAAGGCCGAGCCCATGGAAGAGTTCGACTACGACGCGTTCAATTCGCAGCGCTTTACCGATGCGATTGTCGACCGCGAGCGCACCATGGATATCTCCCGTGTTCTTTACCCGAATGACACGACCTTTGAAGGTAAGGTTCTGCGTGTTCGCCAGCAGTACTTCTTCTGCTCTGCGTCGCTGCAGGCCATTGTTGATAACTACGTTGCTGAGCACGGTTCGGACCTGCGCGGTTTTGCAGAGTACAACGCCATCCAGCTCAATGACACTCACCCGGTTCTTGCGATTCCTGAGCTCATGCGCATCCTGATGGATGAGCATGGCCTGGGTTGGGAAGACGCGTGGGCTGTTGTCTCGCGTACCTTTGCCTACACGAACCACACGGTTTTGGCTGAGGCGCTTGAGACCTGGGATATCCACATCTTCGATCGTCTCTTCCCGCGTATTTCTGAAATCGTCCGAGAAATCGACCGTCGCTTCCGCATTGACATGTCCGAGCGCGGCGTTGATGGCGCGACCATTGACTACATGGCTCCCGTCTCCGGTAACACGGTTCGCATGGCCTGGATCGCCTGCTACGCCTCGTACTCGATCAATGGCGTGGCCGCGCTGCACACTGAAATTATCAAGCGTGAGACGCTCAAAGAGTGGTACGCGATTTGGCCTGAGCGCTTCAACAATAAGACCAATGGCGTGACTCCGCGTCGTTGGCTCAAGCAGTGCAACCCGCGCTTGGCAACGCTTCTGGATGAAGTGACCGGCTCGGATCGCTGGGTGACCGACCTTGATGCGCTTTCTGAGTACACAGGTGTGGGTAACTCGGAACTTTATGCTCGTCTGGCTCAGATTAAGCATGCGAATAAGGTTGACTTTGCTGCATGGATCAAGGACCGCGAAGGCGTCGAGATCGACCCAGATGCAATTTACGACGTCCAGATCAAGCGTCTGCACGAGTACAAGCGTCAGCTGCTCAATGCCTTCTACGTCTTGGATCTGTACTTCCGTATGAAGGACAATCCTGCTTTGGATGTCCCCAAGCGAGTGTTCATCTTTGGTGCGAAGGCCGCTCCCGGCTACATCCGCGCCAAGGCGATTATTAAGCTGATTAACACCATTGCCGAT
>CAKAPY010000113.1 GCA_916719935.1 uncultured Actinomyces sp.
GCACCGGCTGCTTCATGCTGATGAACACCGGCACCGAGCCCGTGTTCTCCGACAATGGTTTGCTCACGACGGTTGCCTACAAGATCGGTGATCAGGCTCCCGTTTACGCCTTGGAAGGATCCATCGCTGTTGCCGGCTCGCTGGTTCAGTGGCTGCGCGACAACCTGGGTATGATCGTGAAGTCCTCCGACATCGGTGAACTGGCACGTACGGTCGAAGACAACGGTGGCGTCTACTTCGTCCCCGCATTCTCCGGTCTTTTCGCACCGTACTGGCGTTCCGATGCGCGTGGTGCAATCGTCGGCTTGACGCGTTATGTCAACAAGGGCCACATTGCTCGCGCGGTTGAGGAATCCACCGCTTTCCAGAGCGCAGAAGTCCTGGATGCAATGAATGCCGACTCGGGCGTTCCTCTCAAGGAGCTCAAGGTCGACGGCGGCATGACGCACGATGACCTGGTCATGCAGTTCCAGGCTGACCTGTGCGGCGTTGATGTTGTTCGACCGAAGGTCATTGAGACCACCGCACTGGGTGCTGCTTACGCGGCGGGTATCGCTGTTGGCTTCTGGTCGGGCACCGACGATGTCGTTGCCAACTGGCAGGAAGGCAAGCGCTGGACTCCTTCAATGGCTCCTGCAGAACGCGATCGCACCTACCGTCTGTGGAAGAAGGCCGTCACCCGTACTCTCGACTGGGTTGACGAGGACGTGAAGTAGTCTCAAGGTATTGAGAACAAAGAGGCCGGGGCCGCCAACTGCGGTCCCGGCCTCTTGTGTCTCAGGCGCCTCGCGAGGAGGATTTCCCCTTAATTCACGTATGTGTCGATGAGCGAAAGTATAGGATTGGACTATGAATCCCCCTGACGCAGAAGCGACATACCTCCTGATCGATGGTGAAAACATCGATGCCACACTTGGTCTTTCCGTTCTGGATCGCCGCCCAACTCCCGATGAGCGTCCCCGCTGGGATCGCATTCGTGAAGCGACCGAGCAGCTCTGGCATCAGCAAGTGCGCGGCCTTTTTTACCTCAATGGAACCTCAGGTTACCTTCCCATGGGCTTTATTCAAGCGCTCCATGCAATGGGTTACCGTGCTCTTCCCCTAGCTGGTCCAGACGACATGAAGGTCGTTGATGTCGGTATTCAACGCACCCTTGAAGCCATTGCAGAGCAGGGATCGGGCTCAGTTATTTTGGCTTCTCACGACGCTGATTTTCTGCCGCAAATTCAGGATTTGCTTGAAAACGGACACCGCGTCGGGATTATGTGTTTCAAGGAGTTCCTCTCCAGCCAGTTCCATGAACTGGAAGATTTGGGCCTTGAAATCATTGACCTTGAATACGATGCGCACGCATTCCAAGTGCAGCTTCCACGTATTCACATCATCGATATCGACGACTTCAACCCCTTCGATTACCTCTGACATATATAAAAATGTGGGCCCTGATCTAGGGCCCACATTTTTATATATGTCAATCAGTGCTGCTGCTTCAGTGCCGCAAGACGAGCTTCGATTTCAGCCTGCGAAGAATCGGTCTCCAGCTCTGCGAACTGCGAGTCCAGCGAGGAGGTCGCAACCTCAGCCTTGCCCTGGGCCATTGCCTCGGCTCGACGAACCTTGTCCTCGAAGCGTGAGAGCTCGGAAGTGGGGTCAAGAACATTGATCGAGGCAACTGCATCCGAAACCTGTGCCTGTGCCTCGGCGGCCTTCTGGCGTGCCACCAGCTGATCACGCTTGGTCTTAAGCTCGCTGAGCTTGTCCTTCATCTGGACCAGCCCGTTCTTGAGCTTGTCGACGACCTCGCGCTGAGAAGCGATCAGTGGCTCAGCGTTCTTTGCTTCGCCCTCGAACTGGATCTGCTTGCCGATGGCGACGCGAGCCAGATCGTCCCACTTCTGTGCCCCGGCCTGGTCGCCGGCTGCGCGCATTTCCTCTGCCTTTGCCGAGGCCGCGGCTGCCTTGCGTCCCCAATCTGCAGCTACTGCGACGTCCTCATCGTGGTCCTTCTCGGCCAAGCGGAGGTTGCCAACGGTCTGTGCAACTGCGGTCTCAGCTTCTGCGATTGAGTTCGTGTAGTCACGAATCAGCTGATCAAGCATCTTCTGAGGGTCCTCGGCTCGGTCGAGGAGCGCATTGATGTTTGCTTTTGCGAGCTGAGAAATACGTCCAAGGATGGTTTGCTTTTCCGCCATTGTTTCCTCCTTTGGGAAGCGGGAAAAATTATGGTTGAACTATATCTTATTTCAGAAGGATCCGGTGTGACCTGATCCGTTGGAACCGCCGAAGCCGCCTCCGCCGAAGCCGCCGCTAAAACCTCCGCCGAAGTTTCCTCCGCTGGAACCACCCCAACTGGAACCGCCTCCGCCCCAGTCGTGACGACGTGAACTTCCTCCATTGAGCATTCCATTCAAGACAGACCACACAAGCATGCTGCCCATTCCGATCCCGTTGACAATGGAATCACCCGTTGTGGAGCGTTGCGGAGCGCTCAGGGGAGCATTGATTGCCGCCTGTGCGTAGGTAATTGCGTTTCGCGCTTGACCGGCAGCGCTCTCGTCATTGCCTTGGTCATGATAGGAGTGCGCACTCTGAAGTGAGGACTGTGCGAAAGAAAGATTTGAGCGTGCGTCGAAACCAACCAGCGTGCCGTGACTTGTCACGTGTTGGCTTGCACGCGCGACATCGGAATCAGCCTGAGCCAAAAGTGCGTCAATTCCTGACTCAGCTCGCTGGCTACGTTCTTCTGCGCTACGTAGTGGGGCCAAGGCCTCGTCAAGCGCAGCTTCCGCAACGCGCAAAGACTCAAGTGCGACCAAAGGATCGCCCTTCCCGTTCTGCGCGGCATTGCCGGCGTTAATTGCTTCTTGAGCGGAGGCTACCAGCTGCTGGAATGCGTTTGGATCCGCATGAAGGCGAGACACATCGGAAATATCTGAAGTAATTGAACCGATTGCAGCGGTCAAAAGTTCCGAAGAACGTGAAAGCTGATCGGGAGCTTGGGTGATGGCTTCCAGCTGATGGCGTGCCAGCGCAAGAGCGCGACGTGCAACTTCGAGGATCTGAAGTGCGTTCTGGCCGTTACTCTCGTTCGCTAGGGCCTCGTTTGCACTGCTTTCGGCCTGATCCAAGAGGGCGCGGGCCTGGTCGGGACGTCCCTTGAGGGAGGCGACGGCCTCGGGAGAATAGGCAAGCTGGAGGGTCTGAAGGTCCATCTCCGCCTGAGTCACTTGAGTGCGAGTCTGCGCAATCATCTCGAGTAGCTCACGGGCTTGCTGGCCGATATTCGCAACCTGGTTACGGCGCTGAGTGAACGCATTTTTCTCTGCAACCAATTGGTTCATTGCGACGTTGAGTTTCCCGACAAACTCTTGGAATTCGTAGGGAGAGCGCGGGTGGCTTCCATCCTCATTTTCGCGCTGCATGGTGAAACCCTTATTGACCAGTGCTCGCGCCGTTTCAAGTGCCTGAGAGTAGGACTTGACGGACTCCGGGCCGAATTGAGCCCGGGCGAATTGGATTTCGTCGTCACTTGAACGAACAATGTCGTCTGCGTCCAGCAGAAGGCGTGCAAGATCCAAGGTCTGCTGAACATGCTCCTGAGCCTGATTTCGCACGACATTTTTGTGTGTCTTGCGTTGAGAACGCATAACAATAATCAGAAATACGATGATGATAGCGGGAAGCAAAAGGAACGGAGCCATTGCGCCGATGAGCATCGCCAGTGAGATCGAGTTGCGCGTGGAGCTATGAGAAGTCGTCGCGCTGGACTTTGTTGCCGCCGACGAGGCCGTGGTGGGTTTAGTTGTTAGTCCCGCTTCCAGTTCGGTAACGAAAAGGCTGAGGCCAGTAGCTAAAGTCGATTCGTCCAGGGGATCTGCCTTGCTCAGCGCGTCCTTTAATCCCGAGAAAGCGGTCACAACCGCTGCGTCGCTGATCCCTTTTTCGTTTGAATTGCCGCAGGTGGCCGTCTTGCGTTCTTGCGTTGCAACTACTAAGACCAGTGAAGAATTGGATAGGCCCGATTGGGTACCGACCGTTTTGCACCATTCCAGAGGGGCTGTTCCTGAAAAATCTGGGACCACAACGATGTAGGTATCCAGACCTTTTCTTTGAAGGTCACGCAGTTCGGTATTAATGGATTGGACTGAGTTTTCAGACAGGAACGAGGCTGTATCCGTCAGGTTTGTTGTTACGGTCACCGGTGAATCTGCGCGTGCAATTCCGGCCGGTAGACACGTCGCGACAAGTACCGTAACAAGTGCGGCGAGAAAAGCCATACAACGAGAGCGGAAAGCGTGGTAAAACATAGCCACTAGTTTACGGCTAAGAAGCGTTTGATTGACGCGCCATCTATGATGGAAGATACGTCCTTAGCCGATGACACAGGAAGGAGTGCACAGGATGCCCACTGGTAAGGTGAAGTTTTTTGATGCTGAGCGCGGTTTTGGCTTCATTATGGGAGAAGACGGTGGTCAGGTTTTCCTGCACTCTTCCGCGCTGCCTGAAGGAGTGACTCCTCGCCCCGGAACTCGTGTTGAATACGGAGTTGCCGATGGGCGCAAGGGTCCGCAGGCGTTGTCGGTTCGTATTATTTCCACGCCTCACTCCGTGGCGCGTGCCCAACGACGCAAGCCTGAAACTATGGTGCCCGTCGTCGAAGACTTGATTAAACTGCTCGATGCCTCTTCTGAATCTTTGCGCCGTGGACACTACCCGGAAAATGCGGCAAAGATTGCGAAGGTCATGCGGGCCGTTGCAGAGGATTTTGATGCCTGAGAAAACTGCGTCCGCGCGTGGGCGAATGGATCAGCAGCTCGCCCAAGCGGTGGATTTTGCGCGTGAAAACGCGGTCGAAGTCGGGGGAGAAGCCTCTGTAGGAGAGCATCTTTCTTTCGAGATGAATGCCGACCGTCTTGGTACTCACTACTTCGCCTGTAACGATGCCGGTTACGTCGGTTGGCGTTGGTCGGTCACCTTGACGCGCGTTCCGCGCTCGCGGAAGATCACGGTGTGTGAAGTTGATTTGGTCCCCGGTTCCGGTGCACTTTTGGCACCCGAATGGCTTCCATGGGAGGACCGACTGCAGCCAGGCGATGTGAGCCGTGAGGACGTTCTGCCGTACCGTGACGACGATGATCGCCTGATTTCGGGGCTTGAGGACACCGGTGAGGACCCGGATTTGCCAACGGA
>CAKAPY010000114.1 GCA_916719935.1 uncultured Actinomyces sp.
CCGTTCTTTTACTAGCGATGAATGCCTTCTTCGTCGCGGGCGAATTTGCGACGACCTCCTCCAGGCGCTCCCAGATTGAGCCGTTGGTGGAAGAGGGAGTTCGAGGATCGCGTTATGCGCTCTTTGCCTTAGAGCACGTGTCCTTAATGCTGGCAATCTGTCAGTTGGGCGTGACCGTAGCTTCAACCTCTTTGGGTGTAGTTGCTGAACCAACTTTTGCCGCAATCGTTGAGGGACCCATGGAAAAATGGGGGCTGCCGCATTCGTGGATACACGTTGTTGGCTTCACCTTTTCTTTGGTCTTAGTGCTGTTCCTCCACGTTGTCTTTGGCGAAATGGTTCCGAAGAACCTTTCAATTGCGAATCCCCAGCGTCTTCTTCTTGTCCTTGCGCCGATTCTGGTCAATATCGGCCATGTCCTTCGCCCGATCATTCACGCTATGGATCACCTGGCAAATTGGTTCTTACGCCTAGCGGGAGTTGAACCAAAGTCAGAAATTTCTGCGACCTTCACTATCGAAGAGATGGCGACCATTGTTGAGCATTCTCAGCAAGAGGGAATGATTGATGATGATCTGGGCCTGCTCTCTGGAACCTTAGAATTTTCTACTGAGAACGCCTCTGATGTGATGGTTCCGCTGAGCGAATTGGTGATACTGAGTGCTGAGTGCACTCCCGAGGACGTTGAGAAGGAAGTCGCGCGTACCGGTTTCTCGCGATTCCCCGTTGCCGACGACTCCGGAGCGCTGAGCGGATATATTCACCTCAAGGACGTCTTGTATGCCGAGGGCGCTGAGCGATTCGAGCCTGTCACTTCATGGAGAATCCGCAAGATGGAAGCGGTCTCGATGGAAGCTGAGGTCGAAGATGCTCTGCGCCATATGCAGCGCGCGGGCGCCCACCTCGCAGAGGTCATTGGGAAGGATGGAAACGTTCAAGGAGTGCTCTTTCTTGAAGATATTCTTGAGCGTCTTGTCGGTGAGGTCCGCGATGCACTTCAACGCGATTCGCTTCCGGGGGCTCATCGACAAGCATGAGCGCTAGGACACAAGTACCTGCGTGAGTGAAAAATATTTGGGATGATTAAAAAGTTATGACGACACCAGCACCGAACTTACCCACGCGACGCCAGCGCGCCCACGAACGCGCGCAGCGTGCGCAGGTTGATGCTGCCCAGGTTCTCCCCGCTGAACCCCTGGGACGAAAGCGCGGTAGAGCTGGTCGCCTTCTTGTGCGTTCCAGTGTTCTTCTTGCTTTAGGAGCAATGACCATTGCGGTTCCGCTCAGCGGTTTTCTTCGTCCCGACGTTTCAATCTCTATTCCTTCGCGTCAGTTCGGCGCGGCAATTGGTTCGCAATCCTGGGCCTCTGATTCTGAAGCTGTCTCGCTTTCTTCCGGCCTCAATGCGCAGGTCGATCCTGCCTCGCGATCGCGAGTGCGTTCTCCGCTCATGGTTCAATGCGTCGGTGATGGTGGCGGCGCAGCTGACGGTACGCGCACTTTGACGAAGGCGGATACGATCTACTGGCCTCTTCAAGAGGGAACCTACCAAATCACCTCGCCTTTCTCGATGCGCATTTCACCGGTCTCAGGAACCATGCTCATGCATGAAGGCGTCGATATGGCCGCCCCGCTTGGGACTCCCATTCATGCGGTATTCGCTGGACAGGTGACGGAAGTTTCAGAAAATTCTCGTTCTGGAGCTCTTGTGACGATTCGCCATACGGCCAGTGATGGAAGCGTGTTCTATTCTGCTTACCTTCATCAGTACATGAAGGATATTAAAGTCAAGGTTGGCCAACAGGTTTCAGCTGGCGAGCAAATTGGAGCCGTTGGATCAAATGGCTGGTCTACTGGACCGCACCTTCACTTTGAGATTCATAATTCTTCAGATCAACCAGTTGATCCGGAGGTATGGATGGCGGACCATAAGGCGGTCCACATCGGTAAGGAGTGCTAGGCATGTATCGAGTTGTGGGCGATGGGCCGATTATTCTTGCGCATCGAGGCGGGGGAGCAGAAGGACCTGAGAACACCCCAGAAGCTTTTGAAGCGCTACGTAATATTCAGGTTTACCACGTTGAAACTGATGCGCATTTAAGCGCCGATGGTCAGGTTGTTCTCAACCACGATCCCGAGGTTGATCGTACGTATCCAGCAAGCGGCAAAATCCGTGAAATGAACTGGAGCGAGCTGCGCGAATTGCGCGGTGTTGATGGTGGGAGAATGATCCGCTTGGCCGAGGCCTTGGATGAGTTTCCCGACATGTATTTCAATATCGATGCGAAGAGCGAGGAAGTTGCGCTTCCTTTGCTTGAAGTTATTCATGAACATGATGCGCTTGGACGTGTCTTAGTCGCTTCCTTTGACGAATCGCGGCTGCGTCGCCTGCGTCGTTTGGAGCCGCATCTGGTCACATCAGTGGGCGTTGGCGCGGTTACTCGTCTTGTTGCAGCTTCACAGCTCGCGCAGCCGGCCAGACGTCTTCTTGTCCCAGGACCTCTTGAAGGGGTCTGGGCGGTTCAAGTTCCTGAGAAGATGGGGGCGATTCGAGTCGTCGATCGACGCTTTGTCGCTACGGCGCATGCCTTGGGGTGTGCCGTGCACGTGTGGACCGTCAACGAGGAAGAGCAGATGCATAGTCTACTAGATCTTGGCGTTGATGGAATCATCACGGACTATCCAACAAGGGCTCGCAAGGTTCTTGAAGAACGAGGTCAGTGGCATCCGATTGCACCGGCAAATGCCGAATAGACGACGGTGTTGCCTAAACCGCTTAGGCATCAATGCCTTGGGTGCGGGTTGCCAGTTCGATGGTACGGGCGCGTGCGATTCGCCAGAATGAAATCCCCACCAACACGACGGCCACTGCCATACCTGCGATGCGGACCCAGCCGCTGCCAACGAAAATCATTGCCATCGCCGCAAGCTCGGGAACAAGCAACATGAATGAATCCACAATGTAGCGACCGAAACTGGGCATTTCGATGCCGTCGGCCTCGGCCACGGACTTGACCATGAAGTTCGGACCATTGCCAATGTATGTAATAGCGCCGCAGAAAACTGCACCCAAGGAGATCGGGATCAGATAGGCCTCGGGAACTCCGGCAATGAGCGTCCCGTCCCCGCCCAAGGTCTTTGCCATTCCAAAGAAGGTCATGTAGGTCGGAGCATTGTCCAAGACCGAGGACAAGGAACCCGTGAAGACGAAGAAAGTTCCGCGGTTGAGGGGAAGAGAAGGCGCAACTTCTTCGAGGACGCGCAGTGCGGGGGCCATCGTGGCGAAAATGCCGATGAAGAGTGCAGCAACTTCGGCAATGGGGGACCACTGGAAAGCGTTCTCCTCGTAGCGGACCTTTTTATTGCCAACAGTCAGTGAAAGCCCAGCTGCGATAAGCATGACGACCTCACGCCACGGAACCAACTCGCTTCCGTGCGCGTGACCTTCGATGATGGCCTCGGCATCCCACGAAGGTAGGAAAGCAACGGAGCAGATAATCGCTGCGAAGAACAGGAGATTAATTGCACCGTGTAGGCGCAGCGGTTCGATGTCTTCGTTGTCCTCTTCGATGGCCACCTTGGGTTCGCTTGCGTAGTACAAGCGATCAAGCGAGTAAAACGACAAAAGAAGGATCCCAAGGACGAATGCCCATTCCTTCCACAGGTTCAGTGTCCACGTAAAGGGAACACCGTTGAGGAAACCAAGGAAGAGCGGTGGGTCACCAAGTGGAGTGAGCAAGCCACCGCAGTTGGCGACGATGAAGATCGTAAAGAGAACGGTGTGGACCTTGTTGACGCGCTCGCGGTTGGTGGCAAGCAGGGGACGGATCAACAGCATTGCCGCGCCAGTTGTTCCAATGAAAGATGCGAGAACACCGCCAATTGCCAAGAAGATTGTGTTGTTCCGCGGGGTTGCCCGAATATCGCCCGCGAGGTGAATACCACCCGAGACCACGTAGAGCGAGAGCAGCAGGCAGATGAATTGGAAGTATTCAATCCCCGTATCAATCAGTGGGCCGCTTCCGGCCTTCCAGAACATCCACAGCGTCGTCGGAACTGCCAAGACAAGTGCGACGGTGAGCTGAGAGGAATTACGCTCCCACCAGTGTGAGGTGGCAGGAATAAGTGGCAAAACCGCGATACATGCGAGCATTGCGACAAAGGGAAGCAGAGACCACAGTGGGTATTCCACAAGAACTCCTTGACGGTGAATCTGGTTGGCATATCGCCTCACTTATCCTAGGCTATGGCGCTGCACGGGGCAGCGAGTATCTTCCTATCCGATCGGCGTGCCTATGATGGAGTTCATCAAGGAGGTTCAATGTCCCAGCGTGTGCGTGATGTCGCGCTACTGATCGTTGCCGGTTTATTTGCAGGCTCACTCTCAGGTTTGTTTGGGATTGGTGGTGGAACCGTCATTATCCCCGCGCTCATGGCGGTTGGCTATTCTCAGCGCGAGGCCTCGGCGTCAAGTTTGCTAGCCATCGTTCCAACCTGTATTTCTGGGGTGATCTCCTATGCCGCTGTCGGCAGAATCGCCTGGATCCCTGCGCTTTTGATGACAGTGGGTATGGTGATCGGTGTACAGGTGGGAACGTGGATGCTTGCGCGGCTGTCTGAGGCTGTTCTGCGCTGGGGGTTTGTCGCATTCGTCGTGACATTGATTGTGATCCAGGTTGTGTATGTTCCTGCTCGCGAGGGGGTCCTCGACATAACACTTCAGGTGGGAATAGCGCTGTTCCTGCTGGGAAGTTTGTGTGGTTTTCTTGCCGGCTTGTTGGGAATTGGTGGGGGAGGAGTTGCGATTCCTGGACTGACCCTACTGGGTATGTCTGACTTGGGCGCGCGAGGAGTGTCGATGGTCGTGATGCTTCCGGGTGCGCTCAGTGGAACAGTAACGAATTATCGACGAGGCCTTGTCCGCATTGGTCCCGCATTGATCGTTGGCTGCACGGCTGTGTGCGCAGTTCCTTTTGGGGCATGGTGTGCGACGCTTCTGTCGCCTCGCGTTGACGCCTTGCTGTTTGGTGCGTGGTTTGCGGTGCTCTTGGTACGTTCCATTGTTGTGGCGCGAAAAGTGCCCCGAACAGGATTCGAACCTGCGACCTTTCGCTCCGGAGGCGAACGCTCTATCCACTGAGCTATCGGGGCAACC
>CAKAPY010000115.1 GCA_916719935.1 uncultured Actinomyces sp.
TCAAGCGCGCGTAATGGATGCGGTGCACCCCGGACTTGAAGAATACGAATGGGCATCGCAGCCCGCAATTCGCGATATCCATGCCGGTTTGCTCTCTGACATCGACCTGCATGCTCGGGTCGGAACCCTTTCTGGTGGGCAACGTCGCCGCGTTGATCTGGCGCGAGTTCTTGCAATGCCTTCCGATGTAGTCTGCTTGGATGAGCCGACGAACCATCTGGATGTGGAAGGCGTGGCCTGGCTTGCTGAGCATCTGAATGCACGTTTTGCTCGTCCGGGTGCAAGCGGCGCACTCATTGCGGTCACCCACGACCGCTGGTTCTTGGACGCCGTGTGCGAAACGATTTGGGAAGTCGTTCCCGGGATCGATCCGGGCGGCTCTCGGCCCCAGATTCCTGGGCACGTTGAAATTTACGATGGATCCTACGCTGCCTACACTCTGGCCAGGGCGGAACGTCTTCGCCAAGCTGATGTCGCCGCGAAGAAACGCGCAAACCTATTGACAAAGGAATTGGCCTGGCTGCGCCGAGGTGCCCCCGCGCGAACTTCCAAGCCAAAGTTCCATATCGCCGCCGCTGAAGCATTGATCGCTGACGTTCCCCCGCCCAGGGACAGCGTCGAGCTGGTAAAAATGGCGACCGCGCGCCTCGGGAAAGACGTACTGGACCTCGAGGACGTTACCGTCACCTTCCCGACTCCAGAAGGCGGCCAACGCACCATTCTTGACCACGTGACGTGGCGCCTCGCTCCTGGTGAACGCGTCGGTGTGGTCGGCGTGAACGGCGCGGGCAAAACGACGATTCTCAATCTTCTTCGAGGGGATCTGGAACCGACCAGCGGGCGCGTGAAGCGCGGGAAGACCGTTCAGGTCGCCACGCTTTCGCAGGACACCCACGAGCTTGATGATCTTTCAGATATGCGCGTTGTCGAGGCCGTCGATCAGGTTGCCCATAGCGTGATCGTTGACGGCAAGGAAGTCTCCTCTTCGCAAATGACTGAGAGGATGGGCTTTACTCGAGAGCGTGCATGGACCAGGATTTCAGAGATTTCCGGCGGTGAACGACGACGCCTTCAGCTGATGCGCCTGCTCATGGCTGAACCGAATGTCCTTCTTCTTGACGAGCCGACGAACGACCTGGATACGGATACTTTGGCGGCAATGGAAGACCTACTGGATGCCTTCCCAGGGACTTTGGTTGTCGTCAGTCACGACCGCTACCTGCTTGAACGAGTGACCGACCACCAGGTTGCGCTTCTGGGGGATGGAAGCTTGCGTGCCCTTCCCGGTGGGGTAGAGGAGTACCTTCGCATTCGCGAGGCCGGCTACGCTTCCGCCATGGATGCTTCCACTAACAGTGAAAGCTCAGCACGCCCTAGCCAATCTGGACATGCATCTCGCGAGGAATCCTCAGGCAGTGCGAAGAACGCGAGGATGACGGATTCGGCGTCCAGACGAGCGGCGAAGAAAGAAGCCGCGCGATTGGAACGAAAGATTGAAAGTCTGCGCACGCGTCTGGAAAAGGTCGAGGCCGAGCTTGCCCTTCTGGCTGAAAAGGTCGCAACGGATCCTTCTGCTTTGAATGAGATGACATCGTTTTCTACACAGTTCGCAGATTTGCGTGCCGAAATTGAGGAGCTGGAAGAAGCCTGGCTGGAAAACGCCGAGCTGCTTGATGAGTGATCAAAAAGGCTGATCCAAAGGATACGCAGAGGTGAAAACTAGCGGGCTCTTTGGTCAAATTCGCTTTGATCAGCGCAGGCTTACCTTAGGCCAATAGCAGTTTGGAATGTTTCGTAAATACTCCTGCGTTTCGTGTATTTATGCGCCGTAAAGTGGCGGTATTTCACGGAAAAATGGGATGTAGTGGATTTTGAATTTAATTACGTCATTCTTGGAGTGTCTTCATTCTTTATTCCGACTCTTCAAGGAGAACATCATGACGACCATCGACCTCCCCTTGGTTCAGGACTGCTCCGTTACCGAGTGCTCCTACAACAACAATGGTTGCGCTGCCGGCGCCGTCACCATCGGCTACGGACGCACCTGCTCCACCTTCGTGCCGCTGTCTGTTCGCGGTGGTCTTGAGCGAAAGAGCCCCGTTGTGGGCGCCTGCCAGAAGGCGGATTGCTCCTTCAACACCGATCTTGAGTGCACCGCTTCTGCGATTCGCGTGGGCTCGACCAGTGCTGATTGCCTGACCTACCAGGCTCGCTGAACATAGCGTCATTAGGGGTGTGGTCCGCAGGAATTCCTGCGGACCACACCCCTATGTTCATCCCTTGCTGAGCACTAGCAGTGAAAGCTGAGTATTGAGTATTGAGTAGTGAACGCTGAGCTCTAAGCAGTGAACACTGAGCGCCAGGGAAAATGTCGCTTATCGTCCGGGCCAGGATTGCATCTTGTTGAGCATCTCAACTTTGTAACGGTCCCAGAGTTTTCCGCCCCACCTGACCGCAATCGCGATAAGGCCTGCGCTCCATGCAACTGAGAATACAAAGGCTCCAATAAATGCGATTGTGTGACCGGCGCTGAAATACAGAGCCAACCACCCGGGAAGTGCGCCGAGAAGCCCGCCGAGTGTTGAAGCCGAGATAGCCCACATCGCAACCATGCCCGATCCAGTTCCACGGGTACTGAGGGGAGAAGCTCCTGGCTGTTGGACTTGATAAACCCAGCGGCTTCCAACGATCATTGCCGTTGAAGAAGAAGCAGCCAAAAGAAGCGTGCACAGGCCCAAAACCCAGGCGGTGTCAGCAAGAGTATTACCCAAAATGGTGCTCGCAATGCTAACTGCGATGAGGATCACCGGAGTGATCACCGCCAAGGAGCCAAGTAGGCGTCCCAAGCGATCTTGAGCGCCACGAACTCCAAAGGCGATGGGGACCCATGCTGCAGTGGAGTCATATTGCATATTTGCCCCAATTGTCGCCCCGATGAGCAACGGAGCCATGTACAGGAAGAAATTGAAGGAGAAGGGCACCTCGCTTCGGCTTTCTCCGTCCATCAGGAAACTCATGAGAACTGCCAAGAAGGGGAAGAAAATGCTGGAGGCAAGAGAGGTCGACAGGCGTGAATCATGAAGCCAGTAGTAAGCGGTCTTCGTTGCCATGGAGGCACTCTGAGGTGAGAGACCAAGTGCTTCCCAGCGCTGCACGTACTTGAGTCCCAGTGCACGTGAATCCTGGCGCTGCTGCTCACGTTCTTTGGACGCACGCTCCTCGTCAACGTGATAGCGTCCCTCTTTGATCGCCTGTTGAGCTTGCGCAGACACTGGGCGGGAAACCCCGTGCATCGCTGGTTCCAGAACCCTCAGCCACAGGAACCAAGCCGCGCCGGCAGTAAGGGCAGCAATCGCGAAACGGATCCCGGCCGTCAGATAGTCACTCTCGCTCACAGATGCGACGACTCCGAAGAAGGAACCAAAAGGCGTTGTGTAGACGACTGGAAGCGCAGCCAGCACCGCATCATATGAGAAATGCTCGGCAAGGAGTTGGAACCAGATCCCCATCGGTGCAAAGACGGAAATGAACACCATGGTCCCAATGAAGCCCGCTAAGTTCTTTCGCGTTGAATCTTTTTGAATCTGGTTTCCCGCCCACGTCGTGATTGCCTTTGCCCAGACGATTGCGGTCAGAAGTGTGAGTACTCCAGCAATGAGTGATCCTGCAGCCATGGCCCAAAGTCCCCGGAAGAGATAGAACCAGGCGGGAAGAATGATGAAAAGACCAGAGAAAATTGCGCCGATGCCCACGCATGAAGCGGCTATAAGTGCGCGCGCGAGCTGATGCGTAGGCGCGACAAAGGGAGAAAGTCGGCGCGGCTCAAGAGAGTTATCCATCGATGCCATGATCACGGGGCAGATGATCCAGCCCATGAAAATCACGGGTCCGGGGAGCATGACGAATACCCATGGAGCTTGAATCGTCATGGTTGCAATCTTGGCAATGCCAAAGTAGGCAAAGCCCGTGAAACCCAAACCGTACACAATGCCGATGATCGAGAAAATCAAAACGGCTGTCTGACTGCGCACCGTATTCCACATGATGCGCAGTTTCATGCGAATCAGTTGGCCAGCCATGACAGTCCTTCGCTGGTGTGAACGCCGCCAACCAGCTGGGCAAAACGCTCGTCAAGGGACATTCCCGCTGCAACCTCTTCGGTCGTGCCGGAGGCCAGTACTTGTCCGTGATTAATCACCGCGACGTGCGTGCACAGCTGTTGGACTGTTGCCATGACGTGACTGGAAAGAATGACCGTTCCCCCGCGGGAAGTGAAGTCTTGCAAGATCTGGCGGATATTTGCCGCCGAAACCGGGTCAACGGCCTCGAAGGGTTCGTCAAGAACCAGTAGAGAAGGAGCGTGAATGAGTGCTGCCGCAAGAGAAATCTTCTTCGTCATACCAGCTGAGTAGTCCGAAATGAGTTTCTTTCCAGCATCGGTCAGGTCCAGGGTGTCCAGAAGCTGGTGAGCTCGCTGGCGGGCAGTTTCTCGATCCAATCCGCGAAGCATTCCAACATGCACCAGGAAGTCTGGGCCCGAGAGACGGTCAAGTAAACGCATACCGTCGGGCATGACGCCGAGCTGTGCGCGAGCTGCTTGATCGTCTTTCCATACATCAATTCCATTGACGTAGGCGGTTCCCTGGTCGGGGGTGAGCAGGCCGGTTGCCATGTTGAGGGTGGTTGTCTTACCCGCGCCGTTGGGGCCGACGAAGCCGTAGAAGGAGCCCTTGGGGATATCGAGGTTGAGGTTTGCGACGGCGACCAAGTTTCCGAAAATCTTTACGAGGCCACGAATTGCGAGTGCAGGAGGCTGAGCTTCCACGGGAGCTTGCATCGTCGAAGGCTGGGCTGGGGGAGGAGTAGGTATAGACATGTTCCCACAGTAGTGAAAATCTCCTCAGCAGTGGAGAAAGTTGCAGAATATGGACGCTTTTTTCCCTTTATCTGGGGACAAGCTGATGATTCTCAAAAGTGATGCTGAGATTTTGTGAAAACGTCCTTTAGGGCTTCTGAGCAGGACTAGCCTTTTGAGTGATTGGGGTAACAGGTCAGGAGTGTGCCTGCTCTGTCCTCGCAGACGATACCCGCTGTCTTCTGCATTCGGATTCGTTCGCCTTGAGAGGAAGATGCACATGCTGCATGCGAAG
>CAKAPY010000116.1 GCA_916719935.1 uncultured Actinomyces sp.
AGGCTTGCGGCAGCGCCAGCAGTGCGGGTAGGAGTGCACGTAGGACTTCTCGCGGACCAGCACAGCGCGGATTTCAGGCGCGCGACGGGCGATCGGTCCGCCCTGCTCGCGCAGGTCTGCCACGACGTAACGGTTTGCGTCAAAAATCTGCATGCCCTCGTAATCGGGGACCTCCGAGGTGAAAACACCGCCCTCATCAATGGGCAGCACCACGCCGATACCGTATTCCATACAGGTCCACATATCATCTTCACCGAATGCGGGAGCCTGGTGGACGAGGCCGGTACCATCCGTAGTCGTCACGTAGTCAGCGGCAATGATCGACCAGCCGTTGGGGCCGGGGGCACCACCCTCTGCACGGCGCTCGGGAGTATCAAAGAAGTCGCAGATCGGGTGGTAGTGCAGACCGACCAGTTCCGAGCCCTTATAGGTGGCGACGACCTGCGGGTCTTCACCCAGTTCCTTGGCATAAGCGCTGATCAGGTCAGAGGCGATCAGAACACGCTCACCAGCAAGGACACCCTCATGATCTGGCGCAACCTGAACCAGGGCGTAGTCGATCTGCGGACCGACAGCGATGGCCGAGTTCGAAGGAAGAGTCCACGGCGTGGTCGTCCAGATCAGCGCCAATTCGGGACGCTCAGAATCTTCGCGCAGCTTCTTTTCCAAGCGCAGACCAACAGTCACAGTGTTATCAGTGCGATCCTGATACACATCATCGTCCATCTTGAGCTCGTGGTTGCTCAAGGGAGTGCGGTCGTGCCAGCAGTACGGCAGAACGCGGTAGCCCTGGTAGGCAAGACCCTTGTCATAGAGCTGCTTGAATGCCCACAAAACCGATTCGGTGTAGGACATATCCAAGGTCTTGTAGTCGTTATCGAAATCAACCCACCGGGCCTGACGGGTAACGTACTCTTCCCATTCCTTAGTGTAGCGAAGCACGGAGGAGCGGCAGGCTGCATTGAAGGCCTCGATCCCAATTCCGCCGGGTCGCGTGATCTCGGTGACGTCTTCGATTCCCAGCTGACGCTGCGCTTCAAGCTCTGCGGGCAGACCGTGGGTATCCCAACCGAAACGGCGCTCAACGTGGTGTCCGAGCATGGTCTGGTAGCGACCGACAACGTCCTTGATGTAGCCGGTCAGAAGGTGACCGTAGTGCGGGAGGCCGTTTGCAAAAGGCGGGCCGTCGTAGAACACGAATTCGTTCTGGCCGCCCTTACCGGCGGGACGGCGGGTAATGGATTTACGGAAGGTGTCATCAGCGGCCCAGAAAGCCAGGGTCTGTCCTTCCATCTGAGGGAAGGACGGGCTTGGATCCACTTGCTCATCGCGATGGCGCGGGTAGAAGCCGTGCTTCGTCATGTTTCGTCCTTGTGTCGCAGGTCCACAGGGACGAGGATCAGCGTTGCCGATTCCCGCGGTACCACCCCGCTTGCTACGCGCTGCGTAGCCGCTCATTAACAGCTGTGACGGGCTTACCCGTTCGGTTCTACTGGGACGCTGTGAATTACCGCGCCCGTTCTTCCGAATGCTCCCCGGTGATTCCTACAGATGTAGCCGGATCAACACCTGCTCCAGTCTACGCAAGTCGTGCACACATGGCATGTTCATCTCACTGTCGGCACAAAAATGAGATCAGCATCGCGATAGAGTTAACGCTGTATGCACAGCCACGCAACAAGGAAGAAGGCACATGGACATTTCCCGACCTTCGACGGCCGTTACAGCGGTTGTGTGCCTTGCTTTGGTGTGCGCCTACCGCTTTCAAGAGGCATTGACTGCTGCGGGTATCCCGATTTCCCGCATGATTGCAATCTTTTCGGGGATCACCCTTCAGTCTTTACCTTTCTTAGCCATCAGCTCCCTCATTGCCGCTGCGATTGAGGTGTTTCTTTCCCCTCGCCAGCTTGCACGTTTCTTCCCACGAGGCCGCATTGCCGGTTGCGTCATTGCTTTCGTCTATTCCGCACTTCTTCCCGTCTGCGATTGTTCAACCGTTCCTCTGGTACGCACCCTGCTGCGCAGAGGCGTTCCCCCGCGCACTGTTTTCATCATTCTTTTTGCGGCGCCATCCATCAATCCACTTGTCTTGTTTTCAACGTGGTATGCCTTTGGCCCGTCACTGAAAGCGGTATCGCTCCGAGTGGCGGCAGCCGTCATCTGCACCATGACAATTGCTCTATTACTCAGCATCCGCATGCCGTCTCTGACGGCGGTTTTGCGTCAGAGCGAGTCGGATGACTCCTGTGAGTGTTCACATGGTTGCGGAGCCCACGCGGCGCACGCTACGCGAGGGCGCTTTTCTTCATTTTCTTCCGCGTCGGCCTCGGCCTTCCTGCGCGTCGTGCCCTATATGCTGATCGGAGCCGCACTCTCCAGCCTCATCCAAGGGCTTCTCCCTGTTGGGTTTATCACGGGACATACTTCCTCATATGTCTCCATTGCCCTCGCGATGTTGATGGCTTTTGTTCTCTCTCAGTGTTCATCATCCGATGCGATCGTGGCGCGGAGCATGACAAGTTTGCTTCCCCCCGGTGCGCTCATGACCTTCATGCTCATGGGCCCCATGCTTGATGTGAAGAACGTCTTCATGTTGTCAGCCGTTTTCTCAACGCGTTTTACTCTTCGCATCTGCGCAACCATCACCGCAGTTGTTGCGTTGGCCGGTCTTGTCTTGACCTGGTGGGGCTTGGGAGGTGCATTGTGAGAACACGCGCTTTGATCTTTGTCCTGGCTGCAGTGAGCTTAGGCTTCCTCTTCCTTTCGAGGCGATGGGTCTATTTCTTCCCGCCTCGTTTCCTTCCGCTCATCATTTTCTTGTGTGTCGTCTTCACTGTGTGGGCCGTTGTCGACCTTTTTGCACGTCGGCAGGAAAAACATACTCACCGAACACGCGCGAATGCGGTATATCTTCTCATCCCAGTCATTGCATGGTCCCTACCTTTTTCTCTGGCCCCCTCGAGTTTCCTTGGGTCAACGAGCTCAGCGAGCGCTATTTCACCGACGCCCATGCCTTCATCTTCAGATGTTTCTCCCGCAGCACAGTTCCACGCCGACCGCGTGATCGACACGAACAATTACTACGATAGCGTCATCGATATGGTGACCCACCCCGATCAGTGGGATGGCAAAACAATCGAGGTATCTGGCTTCGTTTTACCCAAAGACAAAGCCTCCTCGGAGGCAGGGATGCCGCCATTCGGTCCAGATGACAGCTTCGGCTTATCCCGGATGACCATGTGGTGCTGCGCAGCCGATGCTTACGCCTTAGGTTTTGCCGTGAATAACACAACCTCATTCGCGCCGCAGGCTGATCAATGGGTTCGCATCCAAGGAACCTTGGAAGTTCGCAATTCAAAAGCTCTCTATCTGAAAGCGACGAGCATTACTCCAATTAATCCGCCCGATACCCCCTTCGTCTACGAAAAGAAGTAGGGGTGCCCAGACGCCATGGCGGCGACGAGCACCCCTACCCGGAGTTCCTCATTACTTAGACGAGGAATCAGAATTCTGGGAGCCAGAGTTTTGAGAGGAATTCTCTGCTGCCTTCTTCTTTGCACTTGAGTCCTCAGACCCCTTCTTTGAGGAGCCATTCTGAGCTCCCGGGCCGCCCTGGCCTTGCTGACCACCGGGACCACCCTGACCACCGGGCATCCCCTGCTGACCATTCTGTCCCTGCTGACCGCCAGGCATACCCTGACCGCCAGGCATACCTTGTCCGCCCGGGCCGCCCTGGCCTTGCTGACCTCCAGGACCACCGGGCATCCCCTGCTGACCACCCTGACCGCCAGGCATACCCTGCTGACCATTCTGACCACCGGGCATACCTTGTCCGCCCGGGCCGCCCTGGCCTTGCTGACCTCCCGGACCGCCTTGGCCCGGCTGTCCGGGCACCGCCTGCGATTGCTGCGTCGGAGCCGGAGAGGCCACCGAACTTGTTGCCCAACCTGCGCCAAAACCTGCAACCAAGAAAGCCGCTGCAGCACCGGCGGCTACTGCCTTCTTCTTCCACGAGGGCTTTGCTGAGGCCTCGCGAGAGACAACCTCATCAGCGGGAAGCCAAGCACCTTCATAGGTTCCATCTTCCTTCTGATAGGCCACGTTCACATAGGTCGTCTTGTCGGCATGAGCATCACGTGCCTGTGCATCCTGGGCCTGAGTCTCGATGACTCGAGTCTCGTCCAGGTGGTCCTTGTTCATATCTTCTGCACTCATGTGCGTTCCTTTCCTCTGGGGCATCCGCCCTGTTGTCTTGGTCTTCAAGGTATGGACCACCTCTATGTCTGCTTTATGTCGCACCTGAGGTTTTCCTGTGAGAAGGGAGAGATTTTTTATGACACAGCTCACAGAAATTAATTTTGTCCACGCCACCGCCCAAAATTCACTCGGCGATAGCGTGTAAGTGCCTCAAAGATGAGGCATCACGGATCAATCCGATGAGTTCATTCCTCTTCCCTTTTAGGACGGATCTCATGTCAACCTCACGTACGGCAGTTCCGCTGACCGAAGCACAACGTCGGGCGCGAAAATACGCCACTTTCCTTGCACTCATTGCAACCTTGGGCCCCTTCTTCTACGGATTCGAAGGAATGGTCCTCAACGCCGCAATTAAAGCCGTCGGCACCACCTTCCACCTCGGCCCATTCCTGCAGGGCGTAGCCGGCGCAGCCGGTGTTATCGGCGGCCTTATTGGCGCACTTGGAGCGGGACGCATCTCCGACAAGATCGGGCGTAAAACAACCCTGATGTGGGTCGGTCCCTTCCTTCTCTTCGAAGCCCTCCTTGGCCCCCTCTCCCCGCTTTTGGGCAGCTTCGGATACCCCTTCCTTCTCCTCACCCGTATTGTCGGCGGCATTGGTTTTGGCGCAGCAACCACCGTTGCCCCTGGATACGTTGCAGAAATTGCACCGGCTGACATCCGAGGCCGCCTGATTGGCTTCCGTCAGCTGGCCATCATCCTCGGTCTTTTCTTCGCCGGCCTGATCAATATGGGTGTCGTACGCCTGACCGGTGGCGCAGCCAAGCCCGCCTTCTGGGGACTGCAGACTTGGCAGGTGCTTTTCGCATGCCTCATCATCCCCGCTCTCCTCTTCGTCATCTTTACGGCACAGATTCCAGAGTCGCCTCGTTACCTGGT
>CAKAPY010000117.1 GCA_916719935.1 uncultured Actinomyces sp.
TCGGGGATCAAAGAGCTCGTGGAAGAACCGCGCGGAGCTTGATCCGATAAATTTTGGAGTATCCAAGGGCCGTACATACGAGCGGGTAGCCATCCTCGCGACAGGAGCAATCGAAAAATTCTGCTTGAGCGGAGAGGCCCTGAAGGATAAGAGTGCCTGCTCGTTCTACGTCGGAGTTACCCGAGCTATGTACTCAGTCGCAATAGTTGTGAATCGGACTCGCAATAAGCTACTCGGCGCAGTGAATGGGGGTCTCGATGTCTGGTTTCCTCAACTCCCTACTGTAAAAATCAGCGGTGAGTAAAATGCTCCAGAAGTATCTTGAGGTAATACATATCCCACTCCCTAACACTCCACTCACGGTGTGTCGGAATATCTTGTTCTGGGGTGCTGTGAGGTCGCAGGTCAGCTCGTATCCTGACTGCTCTATCTCGCTCTTGGTGTAAGCCACCCGGGGTATGCACCCTATTTCTGCTGATAAACCGCATTTTTCGCCACGTGACAGCCTCCCCCTCTGTATCTATATCGATACCAACACAGATGCTTCGGATGGCTACTACTTCTTCATAGTAAGGATAAAAAGTGAACTCGATAGGTGACCTCATCAAATACTTCTCCGCTATTTTCGGTGTAATAGTGGGAGCTATCAAAGTGGTAAAAACTGCTCGCGGAGGATTGCCCAATCTGCTCCCTTTGCAGATGCGATGGCGCAAGATAGTTACATCGAAAGGTGAGTTCAGAGAACTAAGCTATCTACGAGCGATAAAAGAGCTTCGCTCTTGCAAAATAAAGCATGACCTGGCTCATCCACTAGAACAGCAGATATACAAAGACTCGGTTGAACGTCTAACTGCAAGATACGTCGACGTTAAATATGGATACAACTTTACGGGGGCGTTTCAAGCTTTTCTGCTCTGTGTTCTTTGGCTGATTCTCTGCCCGATTGTACTTGTCGAATTTCGCTCGTCGGATCCACGTCTGTTGATGCAAATCATCGCGTTTTTTGTGGTGCTTCTAATGATGGTCTCGGGGATTATCTTCTTCCTCCTGTTTCTAGTTCTATCGGTAAGCGATAGTGCTTCAATCCCCGGTTCGATTAACTCTGCACGACGCAAGAAGCTCCTAAAGCGAGAATGCAGTCAAGAGGTCTCCTTGTTTCGATTACGGGACCTTCTCCTAAAAAATGTTGAATTTGTATTTGTCGATGGAACTGTACGTTCCGGATATCAGACGAGCAGCTTGGGCGTATCGTCTGGGGTTATATCACTGTGCAGTGGATCGTTG
Source organism: uncultured Actinomyces sp. (assembly GCA_916719935.1). Classification (GTDB taxonomy): domain Bacteria; phylum Actinomycetota; class Actinomycetes; order Actinomycetales; family Actinomycetaceae; genus Pauljensenia. Next base: position 1,285 of record CAKAPY010000117.1, read on the forward strand.
GAGGATGTGTCTGTTGGTTTGGTGGTGAGCGAGTGGAGGGGACTTAAAACTGGTGGAGAAAATAAGTGTCTTATAAAACAACTTGTTCAATCAAGACTCCTGTCTCGGTATCAAAATGCCGGAGAGTATCCGCAGTTTATTGTCGTTTCTGAATATGGAATTTCGAGTATCGAAGTTACAAAAGCAATTCAGGAGTCTGGATTTATAGCTCACAATTTAGGGAAGATCGAAAATCGCGTAATTCCACTGAAAAAGAAAATTGAAGAACTTCGCCTCCTTCGAGAATCGGGGATTCTTTAGAGAAAACTGAAAAGAATCAAGTAGCTGTGAAGCGGGCGGCTGCTTTGTGAATCAATACCAATTGCGCTTTTGTTCAGGCTTTAGCAAGGGAGAGGGATTTAGCCATGAGAATAGGGGATCAGGAAACGCTTGAAGGCTTTGTTCTTCGTGCCCGGAGAATTAAGGCGCACTCATTAGTGCGATCTGAGAGGATACGTCACTATCTGAATCCGAGTGTTTGTTTTGAGCCATTATTGGGAGGGTGGCGAATGGTTTTCTCTTTCCCTGATGAAGAGGAGTTTGACTCACTTGTGGTGAGACTCCGCCCCCTCCTCCTATCGAGTGAGAGCATCTATTTCCCGAAGGTTTTTAAGTCCCTTAATAAGCTTGTTCCTCGAAGTGCTCAAACCGAAGATCAGAAGGGTGTAATCACAAATATTCAGGATGAGTTCAACAGTCTTGTTGGGGATCGGAAGAAAGGGAAAGCGCAAGGGGAATGCTCTAGTCTTGGCGATGGGTGGTTGTCGGATACTCTGTTGGCCGAGATTTGGCTTTATAAAGATCTGGTGCACTTTGACCTCGAAGGCGAAAAACGTCAGGGGGAGAAGATACCTTATGAGTACCGCCTGTTTGCTGCGATTAGTTATTATTGCAAGGTTGCATCGTTCTCCTCGTCTCTTCTTGATCTACTTAGGGAAATGTCTAACTCAGGCCAGCTCATACTTTCTGAGAGCGTATGGTCGGAGCCCGTCGTCTTAGATGAAGTGCAGGGAGCTGAGCAATAGGTAGGGGGCAAAACCGAAAAGTGCTAAGCAACCATCGTTCGGCTTCATGATGCGATGAGGGGTGCTTTCAGTGCGTTTTTTGCATATTGGTATTAATGAGTGAAAAGTTTGATATCTCTGTTAAAAATAGTGTTTTCTTCTCTGTAAGTAATGCGGGGAATCCAATAGTTCTGGCTATGTTATTTTTGTTGCCCTCGAAAGAACAGTGTCGACGCGTGAAAGATTCTGAGGTGCGTGCTAGACGATGACTCCGCCTTGCTGTATTTGAGGGTTCAAGACAACTAGGTAAGCCGCTCATCCGTCTTACATAGCCTCGCAAATAACGGTAGATTTTGTGCTCGTTGTGTCTTGGAATGGCTACAGCCTCAAAGTCTTAAAACCCCAAAAGCCCTCGATAAATCGCCGCGTCCTCATCCGAGAACACATCGAACACAACGACCATGGGGGACTGGGTCGCAGTGAGCCATTGATTGACCACATCGACCGCAACCTCGGCAGCATCCTGCTTCGGGTAGCCAAAAACGCCCGTCGAAATCGAGCAGAAGGCAAGCGATCCCATCCCGCTCTCCTGCGCCAAATCCAGGCAATTCAGGTACGAGCTCATCAGCTCGAAACGATGCATGTCTGCGTCCTCGCCGGCGGGCACAATCGGCCCGACCGTGTGAATCACGCGCTGCGAAGGCAAGTTATACGCGCCAGTAATCTTCGCTCTGCCCGTCGGCTCCTTGTGCCCCTGCTCCTCCATGAGCTGCGCGCACTCCAAACGCAACTGAACGCCCGCAAACGTATGAATCGCATTATCAATACACGCATGCCCAGGCTCCCAGCACCCCAGCATCTGCGAGTTCGCCGCGTTCACAATCGCATCCGCCGCAAGCCTCGTAATGTCACCGCGCCACAGGCGAATGTTCGGGTGCAGGGGCGCGACCTCGGCCTCGTCAATGGAAACAACGCCATCCCCAGCAATTAGCTCACTAAGCAACTGATCCTGCAAAGCCAGCCACTGCGGCGAGGCGGGCATGGGTGGGCGCGTATTGACCAGCGCGCGGAACTGCTCCCACATCTCCTCAACCCCGGTCGGCGCGGGCACTTGGATACCGCGCTCCTCGCACAGTCCCGCAATCAGCGGGGTTAACAGCTCAAGCTTCCGACTGGGCCACATAATCGTCCTTTCCATAAGACATGGGTTGACAACAGTGTAGTTCCGTGGCGGTGATAGGTTTACGCTGTTTGCGCAGTATGTACGCGACCCGGATAGCGCATGGGTTTTACGCTCTGACAGTCTCAGTGCCACCCGATTACCGCCACTGGCGGTATAAATTGGTGCTTATTCCTAGACAGACAAGGAGTCCGATAATGAAGTACGCCAAGACGGTGATGTTGAAGGGCGGAGTGGAACTCCTGGTGAGGAACGCCATCGCCTCGGACGCCCGTGCGCTGCGTGAGACCATGCAACGCACGCATGCGGAAACTGACTATCTGCTGTCCTACCCGGACGAGCAGAGCGGCGACTATGAACAAGAGGCCCGCTCCCTGGAAGAAACAGAACTTAGTGGCAATGAGGTTGAACTCGTCGCCGTGATCGACGGGTGCATCATTGGAAGTGCAGGAGTCTCAGCAGTGCGTAGTCGGCGCAAGGTTGCGCACCGGGCGCGTTTTGGGATCAGCATCCTCAAGGAGTACTGGGGGATGGGGATCGGCCGGGTGCTGATGGATGCGAGCATTGACTGTGCTCGGCAGGCGGGTTACACCCAGCTTGAGCTCGAAGTGGTGGCGGATAACGAACGGGCGGTGTCTCTTTACCGTCGCGCCAGATTCGAGGAATACGGGCGCAACCCCAGGGGCTACCGATCCGCGTCTGCGGGCTACCAAGAACTCGTGTACATGAGGCTGGAGCTGTAGCGCTTCAGAGGGTAGCTGGCGGTTAGGTGTCTAACTTGAGGACCCTTGAATCCCAGTTCCACGCAGACCTGCACGTCTCCGCGCTCTCCTACGTGATTCGCTGGTTCGCCGCCCCTTCCCAGTCGATGCCGCTCAAGATGTACCGCTTCGTCTGGTGCGCGTCGTTGGGCCCCATCTCCAGGATGCTGAGGAAAGAGAGCCCTGCCGTCAGATTTCAGTCGTTCGCAGATACGATGTGTCCATGACGATCACGCTTGTTCCCCTGACTGATGCCGAGCGTCCTGCGCTGATCGCGGACTTTCAAGACTCCTTCGAGCACTTCCAGGGCAATCCGCAGGGGTCCTTCGTGGGGGAGCGTCTTGCTGCACGCGAGCAGCCTCCGGCTGGTCCCAGCGAGGGCGATGCGACCGCGCAGCCGATTCTTCCGCTGTCCGACATTGAGCAGTCCCTGAAAGCGCCGGGAGCCCTCGCCTATCGCATCCTTGAGAACGGTAATGTCGTGGGCAACGTGATCCTCACCGTTGACGGACATCAAGGCGAGGTTCTCCTGTTTGCCATGAAGGCCTCGGTTCACTCCAGGGGAGTGGGGACGCGCGCCTGGTTCGCCATCGAGGCCGCCCATCCGCACGTCACGGAATGGACCCTGGAAACGCCCTATTTCGAGGTGCGCAACATCCACTTCTACGTCAACAAGTGCGGCTTCCACATCGTCGAGTTCTTCAACGAACGTCACCCCGACCCCTCGCATCCCCGTGGGGCGGACGAGCCGATGGGTGAGGCCGACTACATGTTCCGCTTCGTCAAACGCGTGAACCGGTAGAGGTGTCGCTGCTCAGTCGACGTCCTCGTGCCAGATCTGGCGCATGGGAACGCC
>CAKAPY010000118.1 GCA_916719935.1 uncultured Actinomyces sp.
CCGCTGCTGCGCTGGCGAAGCTGGCCGGGATCGGCGACGTGCACGCCGAGCTGCGGCCCGAGGACAAAGCCCGCATCGTCGCCCAGCTCTCCGAGGCCTCACCGACGGCGATGATCGGCGACGGCATCAACGACGCCCCCGCCCTGGCCGGTGCGACTGTGGGCATCGCGATGGGCGCGACCGGCTCCGACGCCGCGATCGAGTCTGCCGACGTCGCCTTCACCGGGCGCGACCTTGGCCTGATCCCGCAGGCGCTGCGGCATGCCCGCCGCGGCCGGGTGATCATGAACCAGAACATCGTGCTGTCCCTGGCGATCATCGCCGTGCTGCCGCCGCTGGCCATCACCGGCGTGCTCGGCCTGGCCGCGGTCGTCCTCGTCCACGAGGTCGCCGAGGTCGTCGTTATCGCCAACGGGCTGCGCGCAGCGCGTGCCCACAAACGATAGGGGTGGCATCGAACGTCATAACTCAGACATTTGCTAGCGCATATCGATAACGCCAGTACCCACTTCGATATGTGCCGTCCGTGCTGCAACCGCAGAAAGAAGCGGTATAGGCGAAGCCCCCTGGGGCGCAAAGTGATGCACCCTGAAGTAGGCTCCATTCACTCCAAGATCATCAGCAGCAACAGATAACTCGATTGCCTGATGAAGGGCATCGCGGCCGCTCAGTCCGTGCCTTCCGTCCCGTGCATAATGTCCAAAGCTCAGGAAACCGAAGGCCTTCAATACTTACACCTGAGATTCGAGCCAGTGCTGCGCATCAAGAGCAGCGCGGCAACCGGAACCCGCAGCAGTAATTGCCTGGCGATAGGTGTGATCAACAGCGTCGCCACAGGCGAAGACACCCGGAAGGTTCGTTGCGGTACCCGGGTCATTGACCAGGATGTAACCGGCCTCGTCCAAAGCAACCTGACCGGAAACTACGGCGGTGCGGGGAAGGTGACCGATGGCAACGAAAACACCATCGGCATCAAGAACGCGAGTCGAGTCATCAACGGTGGAACGCAAGCGAACACCGGTGACAGCCGAATCGCCCAGAACCTCTTCGACAACGGAGTTCCACGCGAATTCGATCTTCTCATTGGCCAGCGCGCGATCGGCCATCGCCTTAGACGCACGCAGCTGATCGCGGCGGTGAACGACAGTGACCTTCGAAGCGAACTTCGTCAAGAAGGTCGCCTCTTCCATTGCGGAGTCACCGCCACCGACGACGATCACGTGCTTATCGCGGAAGAAGAAACCGTCGCAAGTCGCACAGAAAGAAACACCTCGACCGGAGAACTCTTCTTCGCCGGGAACGTTCATATGACGGTACTCGGAACCGGTTGCCAAGATGACGCTGCGAGCCAAGAGGGTTTCATCCTCAAGGGTGATCTTCTTGATATCACCTTCGAGCTCCAGCGTGTAGGCATCCTCGTAGCGAACATCAGCACCGAACTTTTCGGCCTGCTGACGCATGTTGTCCATCAGCTCCGGGCCAAGGACACCCTCGGGGAAACCGGGGAAGTTCTCAACTTCAGTCGTGTTCATCAGGGCGCCACCGGCAGCCAGGGCGCCGGCAACGACAACAGGCTTGAATCCAGCGCGCGCAGTGTAAATAGCCGCAGTGTATCCCGCAGGACCGGAGCCGACGATAACGACGTCGTGGATAGTTTCAGACATGATGTCTCCTTTTGAGCAGGTAACGGTTACTTCACTGACAATTCGCTGACCCACGCCCAGGCGCGGCCATCTTGCGATGTTGGCATCTTACGGAAGGTGATGCTGATCGCTTCAGTTTCCACGGGATGTGCCAGCTTGATGTCCGTCTTGGGAGAGAACGTCGTCGTAGCGATTTCTGTTCCCTCTCGAGGCGTATTGGGATTTACAGCACGTACCACGCCTTCACCACCGGTAGTCGACGGATCCATATCCAAGGTGATCTCAGAGACCGTCGCCTTCTTCTCGAGCTTGACCAAGATGGTGACCGCGGTCTGGTCCAGGAACTGGTTGTAATCGAAGTAGCGCGAGTGCCAATTCGTCTTTGCGTCGCCGTCAATCATATTGACGGCCATTTCCTCGTGGTCACCCTTATCGTTTTGCCAGGACAACACGGAAACACTGGAAATTACGGGCTTCTCCGTCGCTGCCTGAGTGGCTTCCTGGGTGGGCTGCCCCGATGCCGAGGCAGATGCCGACGCCGATGAGCTTGGCTTAGTGACCGAGCTGCTGATATCGCTGTGCTTGACAGGGCTGAGGGCGGTTGCACCTGCCCAAATCGTGGCGATGACGGTCAGAACAGCGGCAAAGATAATCGTGGGTCGCGTGGGATCGATTCCCTTTTCGCCCCCATTTCCCGAGGCCGAAGAACGTGAGTGTTCATCGTGACCCTGAGCGTCGCCGGAGTTTCCACGGCCACCGCCAGAGCCTCCGTTACTGCCTCCGCCGGCCTCGGAATGTCCGTGACCGGAGGAGCGACTTGGGGAAGCCGCGGCGGAACCCGCGACGGATGCTGCAGCCCCTCCGACAACCGCACCCACGGCGAAACCGTGGGGAAGCGGAGCGGGGATACGAGAAGTTGATTCCTGATGCTGAGCCTTAGCGGCGGCCGTCTCAGCCGAGGCCTCGGCAGCTGCAGCGCCCAAGGGAATACCTGCGGGCGCGGTTGCGTCGACGTCGTACATGCGCGCGGTTGCGGGCAAGGTTGGGACGATGGGGTGTTCGGGCTTTGCTTGGCTCATCTGGACGCTCCCTTGGGAACCGCGATTGCTGTGAGGAAGGGTTGGGACATTCGCAGGAATGTCCTGCTGGGGTGAATGAGACGATGCCGCAGGGTGGCCCTCGCCGTCGGGATGAACAACATCATCGAAGGTCGGCACCGAAAGGTCAACAGAAAGGGGAACCCAATGTGGCGTTCCTTCACGGGGAGTGTGCTGATCCTCGGTAGCCATGGTTTCCTCCTGAGGGGACGGTGCCACACCATTATGAACGCTTTGTGGTTCACGTGTAGGCTGCGCGGCCGAAAGCAGGTCACATACCGCGATCGGAAGGTGTAAACGCTTGAGCAGGGGACGAATACTGGTTGAAGATTCTTGAGGATTGATCAGACGCATTGCGACCATGTACACGACGGTGACGATGATGGCTACCACGCCGAACTTCACGCCCGAAAGCAGCCAGCGCAGGATCTTCGAGGACAGGGTCGTGTAGATTCCCATGAGCCAAAGAGCGCCAAAACCGATACCGCCGGCAATGACCGCACACGCGCCGTAGGTGAGGTAGGAGCGCGTGATTTCCGAGGAATTCACGTAGCTGTTGCGCTGACCGACCCAGCGCATCGCAATCAAACCCTGAACGATTCGGCAGACCGTTTCACCAAGAGCCGCACCGATTACCCACCAGCGCACGCCGGTTGCGAAGTAGATCGACCAACCGACAATGATCTGCAAGATCGTCGGAACAATACCCATCAAGAAGACGGGCTTGGCATCCTCGTAGGCGAAGAAGACGCGCTGGCTCATCAAAACGATGCCCGTTGAGGCCACACCGGGCATGAGGGAGACCAGGATCAGCGCGTAGGAAGAAATGAGTTCGGGACGGGCGGTGTTCGTGACAACCAACTGCATCATGGGAGCAGCGCCCGCCATGAAGATCGCAGCGGCAAGAACCGTCAGTGAGGTAATCAGGCGAATGCCCGTGTGGTAGTGCTCGGCAACTTCTTCGTCATTGTCGTCGGCAACCGCGTAGTTCAAACGCGTAAAGATCGCGGTTGCAAGAGAAACAGTGATGACCGACTGCGGCAGCATGAAGATCAAGAAGGCTGCCGAATACCCCGCCAGGCCCGCGATGGGCATGGGGTTCTGGTTCAGGTAATTATCCGCAATTGAAGCGATCGCGTTCGTTGAAAGAACACCAACCTGAGACACACCCAAGGTCGCGAAAGTCCAACCCGCAACCTTGGAGGCGGAGCCAAAAGACGTTCCACGGAAGTGGAAATCGGGCTTGAAAGAAACTCCCGCACGCCGCATGGGAATGAAGAGGACCAGAGCCTGGCAGACCACACCCAAAGTGGTTGTGATCGACAACAGCCAGAACTGAGGCGATGTGAAGTCAGAGATTGCGAAATCTTCGTGGGCGCCCCACAGAATAAGGAAAGCCACCAGACCCGCGATTGCAATGATGTTGTTGAGCACCGGCGCCCACATGTAGGGACCGAAGACACCGCGGGCATTGAGTAGCTCGCCCAAGAGGTTGTACAGGCCGTAGAAGAAAATCTGCGGGAGACACAAGAATGCGAAAGCAACGGCAAGTGAGCGAATGTCTTGGCTGTATCCCGGTGCCATGATGACGATGAGTACCGGTGCCAAGAGAGTTGAAATGAAGGCGACCAGGAACAGAATCGTTCCGGCCAGAGTAATCAGTCGGTTGATGTAGACCTGACCCTCGTCGCGTTTGAGTGCGCGCACGATCTGGGGAACCAGGACCGCATCGAAAACGCCCGATGCCAGCAGATTGAAGATGGTGTTGGGAAGAGTATTAGCCGTTTGGAAAGCCGCGGAGACCGCGCCACCGGCAGAACCCAGGGCCGCCAAGAGCATGGCGGCTTTAATGAAGCCAAGGACTCGGGAAACCATTGTTCCCGAGGCCATCAGTACGCTGGCTCGAAGAAGTGAGCCGTTGCGGGCCTGGCTTTCACTCATTCTGATCCTCTACATCTGGTTTGGGTGAATCCGAGCTTTCCGGATGATCCGGGTAGCGCGGGGGACGTCCTGCATGAACAAAACCTCCGCTGGAAAGTGGAACGTTCACTGTGCCCTTTTCGACGCCGCCCATACCGGGAAGATGCGAAGACTCTTCGGTCTGCGAGGACTTCAAACGACGTCGAATGGTCCGAATGATGCCGCCAAGGAAGGCAATTCCGACAATGACGGTCATGACCGCAGTGGCTGCGTCTTCCCACCCCGCGCGCATTCGCACCAGGACTTTCTGGGAATCATCAAGAACAGCCCCGCTGGGCGTTGACACCTTATAGGTCACGCGAATATCACCCGAACCAATTGCCGTGACTGGCACATCCACATTCGAGGAGG
>CAKAPY010000119.1 GCA_916719935.1 uncultured Actinomyces sp.
TCGGTATTAACACTTCTCCCATGGCTGGACGAGTCAAGGGCGCAAAGGTGACCGCACGCCAGGTGAAGGATCGCTTGGACCGCGAACTGATCGGTAACGTTTCCATTCGAGTCCTGCCCACCGAGCGTCCCGATGCATGGGAAGTTCAGGGACGTGGCGAACTCGCTCTGGCAATTCTTGTTGAGCAGATGCGCCGTGAAGGCTTTGAACTCACCGTTGGTAAGCCGCAGGTTGTCACCAAGACCATCGACGGCGTGCGCAGCGAGCCCATGGAACGCATGACCATTGATATCCCCGAGGAATACCTCGGTTCGGTCACCCAGCTGATGGCTCAGCGTAAGGGGCGCATGGAGACCATGGCCAACCATGGCTCGGGCTGGATTCGCTTGGAATTTGTCGTTCCCGCTCGAGGCCTGATTGGCTTCCGTACGCGCTTCCTCACCGAAACCCGCGGCACCGGTATCGCTTCGTCCATTGCCGAAGGCTATGCTCCGTGGCAGGGTGCAATTGAGCAGCGCTTGACCGGCTCTCTTGTCGCGGACCGCGCAGGCCAGGCGACTCCCTACGCGATGACGAACCTTCAAGAGCGCGGCTCCTTCATTGTCGAGCCGGGTTCGGAGGTCTATGAAGGCCAGGTTGTTGGTGAGAATCCTCGCGGCGAGGATATGGATGTCAATATCTGCCGTGAAAAGAAGCAAACCAACACCCGTAGTGCGACCGCTGATGTCTACGAATCCTTGACGCCTTCTCGCAAACTGACCTTGGAAGAGTCCCTGGAGTTTGCGGCTAATGATGAGTGCGTTGAAGTGACTCCCGAGGCCGTTCGCGTGCGTAAGGTTGTCTTGGACGCCCAGGAGCGCTTCAAGATTGCGGCTCGCGAGCGTCGTCAGAACAAGGACTAAGTCCCCTTCGCCCTAATAGGCCTTCAAAGCCAACTGAAGCTCAGATTAGATCTGCGGTGGGGGAGGTACGCGCTTCCCGGTGACCATGGTTCGCGCATCGACGCGAACTTGGCCGCGTCGGGTCTCGATGACCACGTGGGTTGGGGCAGCTTCGATGAGCGTTCCCAGTGCATCGTGTAGACCATCGTCCAGACGATAGCGGACGACCACGCGAGAGCCCACTCCCAATTGCATCCACGGAAGATTGGGAATTGCGTGCGTTTCTTGTCGCGTAAAAGCTTCGGCTTGGACATGCTCCGTAGGACCTATCTTCTCGCTATTTTCGGGGGAAGAAGGCTGCTCGTTCGCGTGGTTCTTCATGTTGGCGATAATAGAATGAAGTGGTTGTCCAACCCAGTCCAAGGAGGAATTAATGACTTACGTCATTGCCCAGCCCTGTGTTGATGTGAAGGACCGGGCCTGCGTTGATGAGTGCCCCGTCGACTGCATTTACGAGGGTGAGCGTACCCTGTACATCCACCCCGATGAGTGTGTGGACTGCGGTGCGTGCGAACCGGTGTGCCCGACCGAAGCAATCTTCTACGAGGATGACCTCCCCGGCGAATGGTCCGATTATCTGCAGGCCAACGCCGATTTCTTCGTTGATCTGGGAAGCCCGGGTGGTGCTCAGAAGACCGGTCCTCAGCCCTTCGATGTTCCGTGGATCAGCGAGCTTCCTCCGCAGAATGAGGATTGGGACAAGTAAGGAAACACATGAGCGTCCTTCCGCGCCCACTCGATCTGCCCTCATTCCCTTGGGATCAGCTCACCCCTTACCGTAAACGGGCAGCTGAGCATCCCCGTGGAGTGTGCGATCTGTCGATTGGAACTCCGGTTGATCCCACTCCCGCGCTCATTCAGGATGCGCTTCACGAGCATACGGATGCGCCGGGATATCCGACCGTGATTGGCACTCCTGAGCTTCGTCACGCAATTCTTGCATGGGGAAAGCGGCGGAACATGGTGGACGTTGGATTGCAGGGTGTTGTGCCGTCTATCGGCTCCAAGGAAGCTGTCGCATGGCTTCCCTTCCTTCTGGGAGTGCGTCCCGGAGATACGGTTCTGTTCCCGCAGGCCTCGTATCCGACCTACGACATCAGTGCGCGTTTAGCGGGTGCAACTCCGCTTCCGATCGACCCTTCAGATCCTTCGTCGTGGCCCGATGCTCAACTTGTATGGCTGAACTCGCCGGGCAACCCCGATGGCCATGTCCTCACGCTTGAGGAACTGCGTGCGGTCGTCCAATGGGCTCGCGCTCATGACGCAGTCGTGATTTCTGATGAGTGCTACTCGGCTTTGGCGTGGGAGGAGCCTTTCGTCAGTGAGGGCGTGCCCTCACTGCTCGATGAACGAGTCTGCGATGGAGATCCTCGTTCGCTGATCGTGCTGTATTCGCTGTCTAAGCAGTCGAATTTAGCTGGTTACCGTGCGGCTTTGATGTATGGGGATCCGAAGCTTCTAGCTCCTGTTATTGAAGTGCGCAAACACTCGGGGATGATGGTTCCTGCTCCAGTGCAAGCTGCAATGCGCGTTGCGTTGGAGGATGTCGAACACGTTGAGGTGCAGCGTCGGGTGTATGCACGTCGACGTGAAATCTTGATCGATGCCATTGAACGCACTGGTCTTGAGCGTGACAAGGATTCGGCTGCGGGCCTTTATCTGTGGGTGAGGGATCCTCGTCGTGACTTTGATTCCTGGCAGCTTGTTGATGCCTTCGCGCGGCGGGGGATTGTCGTTGCTCCGGGCGATTTTTATGGCGAGGCCGGGGCGGGCTTTGTGCGCGTAGCCTTGACTGCCACCGACGAACGCGTTGCCGAGGCCGCGAGCCGTTTGATCGCCCAGCCAATCCGAGCGTGAGGCTTGAGGGGCTTAGTGGGCGTCAGGTCCTTTTCGATCCCAAAGATTGACCCACTGCAATCCCATATCGGCCATCATGGTGCGGATTAAGGGAAGCGAGATTCCAATGACATTGTGGTGGTCGCCTTCAATGGCTTCGATAAAGGCTCCACCCAATCCATCGATGGTGAAAGAACCAGCGACTTCTAAGGGCTCGCCGCTTGCGACGTAGGCTCGGGCTTCTTCATCGTTGATCGAGCCAAAGTAAATATCGGTTGAGGACGGACGCGTGTCTTCGCGCAGAACCTGCCATCCGTCCTTATCACAGCGCATATGCGCGAGGTAGTGGCCGCTCCACAAGGTTGTGTGTGCCTTGGAAAGTGCCTTTACTCGGGCAAGGGCAACTTGGGGATCGTGAGGCTTACCCAGTAACTCCCCACCGGCCTCGAGCATGGAATCACAGGCAACTAGAACGCACTCACCTTCGGGGAGGGCGGCCTCGTGCGGCGAAAACTCTCCCGCGCACATCGCCGAAGCTACGGCCCTGCCTTTAGCCTCCGCAAGGGCACATACTTTCTCAGCGGGGGAGGTGCTGGGGATTCGATCCAAGATTGAATCCTCGTCCACTTGGGAAACTTTCATGATGGGAGTTATCCCGGCTTCTTGGAGGATGCGGCGGCGTGCAGGAGATTGTGAGGCTAATACAAGGTGCATACTATGAATTTTCCCGTGCAGGCTCAGCTTTTCTTCACTACACTAATGTGCGTTAGGCCACATACGTGGGCGAAGCTATGAAGGAAGAAGCAGGATTGAGTCACGATTTTTCGACTGCGCACACCAATAGCTCTTCCCTTCTTGGCGGTCCGGCTACCCTCACTGTTGATGATCTTGCTCAGATGGCGCAGACCAGCAGTGAGGATGTTCGCGAATTCTGGGTCGCAATGGGTTTCCCGTCCCCGCATGCCGAAGAAAAGGTCTTTACGGAAAACGATGCTCGGCTTTTCATTGAATGGTCGAAATTTATTGCTTCGGGGGCTATCGATCAGGCGACCGCGCGTTCGCTTCTCCGCGCGAATTCTCACCTAGCTGACCGTTTGGGCTTGTGGCAGGTTGAAGCGCTGGTTGAAGACACTATGCGACGCTACGGCTTAGATGACACCGCGGCGCGAATGTATGTCCTCGACCATATTCGTGAGCGTGTTGACATGTTCGATGAGCTCCTTCGACATTCGTGGCGACGTCAATTGGATGCACTGCTCAAACGGATGGATCATGAGATCGCTACACGTGGGCATGAGGGATTGCAACCACGATTCCCTCTTAATCGATCCTTGGGCTTCGTTGATATGGTTTCATATACCTCATCATCAACGATTTTGGGCGGGCGTCTGGTTGATCTTATTGGTCGTTTTGAGCAACTTTCTCGTGATGCTGTGACCGACGCCGGGGGTCGCGTAGTGAAGATGATCGGTGATGCGGTCATGTATATTGCCGATGATCTTGAAACTGGTCTTCGAGTAGCGGTTTCACTCATTGAGCAACTGGGCGCTGATGATCAGATGCTTCCTGTTCGTGCCTCCTTCGTGCGTGGTGATGTCTTTTCTCGTTCAGGTGACGTGTTTGGTCCGACGGTTAATTTGGCCTCGCGCCTGGTAGATATCGCTCCGGTGGGCAAAATTTTGATGGACCCCACTACAGCTGCTGCGATTGCCGCGGGTAAAGCGGGAATGGAGTATGACGTAGAAGAATTCCCGAGCGCGACTTTGCGCGGTTTTGGAACGATTTCACCCTATCTTCTGACCTATCGTCACTAAAAGTCTGCCTGCTTTTTTACCTGATCTTGTGATTTCATCCCATTTAGGTCAAGAAATGTACAAGAGATCCCTGAAATCCGGTATGCTGTTTCCGTGACTACAGTGCTTCTCGTTGAAGATGATCCGGCTATCGCTGGCCCGCTTACCCGCGCCCTCGCACGCGAAACCTATGATGTGCGCGCGCATGACCACGGCCGGAGTGCACTCGAAGATCTTGATGGTGTTGACCTGGTTGTTCTTGACCTTGGTCTTCCCGATATGGACGGTCTGGATGTCGCAAGGGAAATTCGTTCCTCTGGCTCCTCCGTGCCGATTCTTATCCTTACTGCACGTGCCGATGAAGTCGACATGGTTGTTGGCCTTGACGCTGGTGCAGATGATTACGTTACCAAGCCTTTCCGCTTGGCAGAGCTCCTTGCCCGCGTTCGTGCACTACTGCGCCGTG
>CAKAPY010000120.1 GCA_916719935.1 uncultured Actinomyces sp.
TGATGGTGCACACTGGATTTATGACTGGGCAGATAACGGGACGGTAGTTATCAGCCACTACTAAAGGTGAGTGAAGATGGATCTCTTTGATACGCAGGGGATCGAAGATTTCGGGACTCCGGTAGTTGATGACCATGCGCCACTCGCGGTTCGGATGCGTCCGCAAAGCGCTGATGAGATTGTTGGCCAGCAACACCTGCTTAAGCCGGGATCGCCTCTGCGTAGACTTCTCACTCCATCTACTGATTCCCCCGCGGGTTTAAGCTCTGTGATTTTATGGGGACCTCCGGGAACCGGAAAGACCACTCTTGCCTATCTGATCGCACGTGCTTCTGGCCGGAGATTCTGCGAGGTTTCTGCAGTCACATCCGGGGTAAAAGACCTTCGTGATGTGATCTCACAAGCGCGGCGAGGCCTGACAACAACAGGAGAGGAAACGATCCTTTTTGTTGATGAGGTTCATCGTTTTTCAAAATCACAGCAGGATGCTCTTCTTCCAGCTGTCGAAAATCGTTGGGTAACCCTAGTAGCTGCAACGACAGAGAACCCATCCTTTTCGGTGATTTCTCCGCTTCTCTCTCGTTCCTTACTTCTTACTCTTCATGCGTTGAGCAGTGAAGATCTCTCCCTTCTTCTTGATCGTGCCTTGACAAGTGAATCGGGATTGAAGTCTCTTTTTACCCTATCTGTAGATGCCCGCTCAGCTTTGTTGCGCTTGGCAGGCGCAGATGCTCGCAAGGCCCTGACTCTTCTCGAGGCTGCAGCGGCCTCGTGCCTTGAGCGCGGGGGAGAGGGCCAGCTAGCGGAAGAGGGGAGCGCTCCTCGGGAAATCGAAATCGTCGATGTTGAGAATGCTGCGAACCAAGCTTTAGTGCGTTGGGATCAAGATCAGCACTACGACGTGGCAAGCGCCTTCATTAAATCGATGCGCGGATCTGATGTTGATGCGGCTATCCACTATCTTGCGCGCATGCTTGAAGCAGGGGAAGACCCGCGCTTCATCGCGCGACGCATTATGATCTGCGCCGCGGAAGATGTTGGAATGGCCGCACCCGAGGTCCTCACCACGGCTGTTTCTGCAGCGCAAGCGGTTGCAATGGTCGGAATGCCAGAAGCGCGAATTATTCTGAGTGAAGCTGTGATTGCGGTGGCAGTTGCCCCAAAGTCTAATCGCGCTTACCTTGCTATTGACGCTGCCTTGGGGGATATCCGTCAAGGAAAAGGGGGGCCTGTTCCTACGCACCTCCGGGATGCTCATTACAGTGGTGCTCAAGCTCTTGGACACGGCGTGGACTACATCTATGCGCACGATGCACCTCACCATGTCGCGGCCCAGCACTATCTGCCCGAAGATCTTCGCGGAACGTCCTACTACCGTCCAACGACGAATGGCAATGAGGCTATGCTCACGAAACGCTTAGCTGCGCTTCGCGAATTGCTTAAAGTACGTTAGACTGATCCGGTTGTCTTATTGGGCAACGTATACCTGGGGTCTTAGCCGACGGTGATATGCCTGGAGTTGACCCCGCATTCGTTTTACGAATGCGACATAAGAGACAGGAAAGGTCATTTAATGGCTCACAATCGTTCACGCAAGCAGGTGCGCGAGTCCCGCGCGCTGGGCTTTGCTCTCACCCCGAAGGCTGTTCGTTATTTCGAAAAGCGTCCGTATGGTCCCGGCGAACACGGTCGTACCCGTCGCCGCCAGGAATCTGACTACGCTGTTCGTCTGAAGGAAAAGCAGCGTCTGCGCGCTCAGTACGGCATTCGTGAGGCTCAGATGCGTCACGTCTTCGAAGAAGCACGTCGTACTGCTGGCCTGACCGGTGAGAACTTGGTCGAGCTCCTTGAAATGCGTCTTGACGCTCTGGTGCTGCGTGCAGGTTTTGCTCGCACCATCCAGCAGGCACGTCAGTTCGTCGTTCACCGTCATATCATGGTTGACGGCAAGATCGTCGATCGTCCCTCCTTCCGTGTGAAGCCGGGACAGACCCTGCAGGTCAAGCCGAAGTCTCAGACCAGCGTCCCCTTCGAGATTGCAGCTGAGGGCATCAACCAGGAAGCTCTTCCCGCAACTCCCGATTACCTGGACGTTGACATTGCTCGCCTGAAGGCAACGCTGGTGCGTCGCCCGAAGCGCGCTGAAGTTCCCGTCACCTGCGACGTGCAGATGGTCGTCGAACACTACTCGCGCTGAGTGTGTCTTCTAAGACCCCGAGGGTTTCCCTCGGGGTCTTGTTCTTTTTGTCGAGTCGTCTTGTCAATACACGATTCTTATTGATGTCCACTAATATGGGGTACTATGCGCACTTCTGAAATTCGTCAACGTTGGCTTGACTACTTTGCATCGCAAGGACACGAGATTCGTCCATCCGTTTCTTTGGTGTCTCCTGAGCCTTCTATTTTGTTCACCATCGCTGGTATGGTGCCCTTCATTCCTTACATCACCGGTGTTGAACCGGCACCTTGGCCCAGGGCTGCATCCGTTCAAAAGTGCATTCGTACGAACGATATCGACAACGTCGGTCGCACGACCCGTCACGGTACCTTCTTCCAGATGAATGGTAATTTCTCCTTCGGTGATTACTTCAAAGAAGGTGCTATTCACTTCGCGTGGGATTTGCTCACTGGTTCGCAATCGGAAGGCAAGTATGGCCTTGATGGCGATCGCATGTGGGTCACCATTTGGGAAAAGGACGACGAGGCATTTGATGTTCTGACTAAGCAGGTCGGAATGGACCCTCGCCACATTGTGCGTCTGCCCCGAGAAGAGAACTTCTGGGACACCGGTCAGCCCGGTCCTGCAGGTCCCTGCTGCGAGTGGCACTACGACCGTGGCCCTGCTTATGGTCCCGAGGCCGTGGGGGGCAATGTTGACCCGGGCGGCGACCGCTATCTTGAGCTGTGGAATCTGGTTTTTGACCAGTACATGCGCGGCGAGGGAAGCGGTAAGGATTACCCGCTGTTGGGTGAGCTTGACCAGAAAGCGATCGATACCGGTGCAGGTTTGGAACGTTTGGCTTTCGTCATGCAAGACAAGCCGAATATGTATGAGATCGATGAGGTTTACCCCGTTATCGCTGCCGCTGAGGAGATGAGCGGTAAGCGCTACGGTCTTGGTGCTGCCGGTCCCGAGGCCGGTGCCGCCTACGACGATGACGTTCGCCTGCGTGTGGTCGCTGACCACGTACGCTCTTCGCTGATGTTGATTGGTGATGGAGTCCGGCCTGGAAATGACGGCCGCGGTTATGTTCTTCGTCGCCTCATTCGACGTGCAGTTCGTTCGATGCGTTTGCTCGGTGTTGATACGGCTACGATGCCGACCCTGCTCACTGCTTCAAAGGAAGCGATGAAGGCTTCCTACCCTGAACTCGAAGAGAATTGGGGAACAATTTCTGAAGTGGCATATGCGGAAGAAGATGCCTTCCGTCGTACTCTTACTGCAGGTACCACTATTCTTGATGCCGCAGTTGAGAAGGCAAAGGCCGCTCCGGGTGCTCCAATGATTTCTGGCGAAGCGGCATTCTCACTTCACGATACCTATGGCTTCCCGATTGACCTGACTCTGGAGATGGCGTCGGAACAGGGCGTCCAGGTTGACGAGGCTGCTTTCCGTGCGCTTATGGAGGAACAGAAGGAACGCGCACGTGCTGATGCTCGTGCGAAGAAGACCGGCCACACTGATGTTCGTATTTTCCACGATATCGAAAAGGAACTCGGCGGCGGTTCAACTTTTGTTGGCTACACAGAGAGCGCCTCGGACGCCCAAGTCGCCGGCCTGCTGGTTGACGGCATTCCAACCCCTGCGGTCAGTGCGCCCGCAGAAGTAGAAATCATCCTGGACCGAACCCCCTTCTATGCGGAAATGGGTGGTCAGCTCGCTGATCACGGCACCATTCGACTTGCTGATGGCGGTGTTATCGAGGTTCATGACGTGCAGGCGCCTGTTCGCGGTCTTTCCGTACATCGTGGCACCCTGACTGAGGGGACTGCGACGTTGGGGGAGAAGGCTTTTGCGCAGATCGACACTGAGCGTCGACTTGCTATCGCCCGTGCTCACACTGCAACTCACATGGTCTATGCGGGACTGCGACGCATTGTTAACAAAGATGCGGAACAAGCAGGTAGCGAGAACTCGCCTTCACGCTTGCGCTTTGATTTCACGAACTCAAGTTCGCTTGGCGAAGGACAGCTGAACGAAATTGAAAGCCTTGTCAACGAAAAGCTTGCACAAAATCTCCCTGTGAATACTGAGGTTATGTCTCTTGATGAGGCCAAACGCTCGGGTGCGATTGCACTCTTCGGAGAGAAGTACGGTTCTGAGGTCCGAGTGGTAACTATCGGTGACAACTTCGATCGTGAGCTTTGCGGTGGTACTCATGTTCCATCCACTGGTCATCTTGGACGCGTCACCATCTTGGGCGAAGGATCCATTGGTTCAGGTGTTCGTCGTATCGATGCGCTTGTCGGTGATGGGGCATATTCCTTCCAAGCGAAGGAACACGCGTTAGTTTCGCAACTGACCTCCATGTTGGGTGGTCGCCCTGATGAACTCGCGACGCGACTTGAGTCTGTCATGACTCGTCTTCGTGATGCTGAGAAGGAACTTCAGAAGATTCGCGAGCAGCAGGCTCTAGCCGAAGCCGCTCTTCTTGCGCAGAATGCTTGTAAGATCGGTAAATTTACTTCGGTTGTTGCGCCCGTTGGTGCTCTTGGTACGGCAGATGAGCTCCGTGCAATGGCAACTGATGTGCGTGAACGTCTGGGCAATGATGGCCCAGTTTTGGTTGCTCTTGCGGCAATCATTAACGGGAAGCCCATGGTAACTGTTGCAACCAACGATCTAGCGCGTCAGCACAGTGCGCGCGCGGGACAGTTTGTCCGTCGCGCCGCAAAGATTCTCGGCGGCGGCGGCGGAGGTCGTGATGACCTTGCTCAGGGCGGTGGCTCAAACTCCGCTGCAATTGACGACGCATTGGCGGATGTGAACGAGCAGATTAAAGAACTGTGATGCGACCTGGAGTTCGTCT
>CAKAPY010000121.1 GCA_916719935.1 uncultured Actinomyces sp.
ACCAGTCGGTGAGCTTGGAGTAGACCTGCTGCTGAACGAAGGTTCGCGCTTCGGTATTACCCAGCTTGGTCTTGGTCTGGCCTTCGAACTGGGGCTCGGTGAGCTTGATCGAAATAACGGCCGTCAGACCTTCGCGCACGTCATCACCGGTCAGGTTGTCATCCTTCTCGCGGATGATGCCCTTTTCGCGACCGTAGCGGTTCACCAACGAGGTCAGCGCGGTACGGAAACCTTCTTCGTGCATGCCACCTTCGGTGGTATTGATGGTGTTTGCGAAGGTGTGAACCGACGAGGAATACGCCGTGGTCCACTGCATGGCGATTTCCACGCTCATGGTGCCTTCGTCGTTTTCCGCTTCGAAGTCAATGATGTCAGCGTTGATCGTTTCGATCTTCTTTGCCGAATCCAGGTATTCCACGTAGTCACGCAGACCGTGCTCATACATGTAGGAAACCTGGCGGAATCCCTTGTGCTTTTCTTCTGAGGCCTGCTCGTCTCCGGCGATTTCATCGCCTTCATCCGTTGCAGTTTCGCGCTCATCGGTCAAGGTAATACGCAGTCCCTTGTTGAGGAATGCCATCTGCTGGAAGCGCTGACGCAGGGTTTCGAAATCGAAGACGGTTGTCTCAAAGATTTCGGGATCCGGGTAGAAGGTTTGCGTCGTTCCGGTTTCAGTGGTTTCTTCACCACGAACCAATTCGGTAATGGGGTGGCCGCCGTTAGCAAAGGACATCCGCCATACGTATCCCTGCCTGCGAATCTCCGTGTCAACACGCGTGGACAAGGCATTCACAACCGAAATACCCACACCGTGAAGACCGCCGGAAACCGCGTAACCGCCACCGCCGAACTTACCGCCCGCGTGCAGGATGGTCATGACGACCTCGACTGTTGGCTTGTGCTCAGTCGGGTGCTCATCAACGGGAATACCGCGTCCGTTATCGACAACGCGAACGCCGCCATCGGCCAGGATCGTGACCTCAATGTGGTCCGCGTAGCCAGCCAAGGCCTCGTCAACGGAGTTATCTACAACCTCATACACCAGGTGATGTAAGCCGCGCTCACCGGTTGACCCGATGTACATACCGGGGCGCTTACGCACCGCCTCCAAACCTTCGAGGACGGTAATATCTGACGCGCCGTAGCCGTCGGATCCGTCATCGACTGTTGGTTCTTGCGTTTCAGCCACCTAATGGCTCCCCTCATTCTTCACCCGCATGGGTGTGCACTGCCCGAAAATGGCGCAGTAGCAATAAAACAACCGCTACCATTCTACCGAAAAGGCAGGGGGAAAGCCCTGATTGACACCGCTATGAGGAAGATTCACTCACAGGAATTATCCGCGAAATATAGCCGTTTTTGAGGCTGTGACCAGTCACACGTTCAGAAACTAGGCGTAGGTATCTCGAGGACCCCTCCCGGGCACCGATAAACGGCCCTTTTTCCACGAAGGAGAGGCCGGTGGACGCAAGATCACCTGCTGCACGACACCCTCACCTACGGCCTCGGCAATCGTACGTTCTAGGCGCGGCAGAAGTAGCTGAAGTTGCTTAAACCACGCGGTGGAATCACATTGAACAATCAGGCGGTGATCATCAATTGTTTCAATGGAGCAGTGCTCAGCGATTTCATCGCCGACAATATCGCTCCATCGCGCCATCAGATCTCCCGCCCGCGTGTGTTCCTGCCACCCGCGCGAGGCAATTAAAGAATCAATTGTCAGGCCCAGCTTTTTCGGCTCGCGGTATTTTCGCCGCATCGGAGCCATTCCAGGCATTTTGATCCAACGACTTCCAGCCCGAGAAACGACCGTTGACAGTGCGCTCAATTCGCCATCCGGATCAGCTTGAGGATCAAGGTTGACCTCCGAAGCTTCCTGCTCATCATCGAGCAAAATTTCCTCTGCAAATTCTTCACTTTGTCCACTCACGCTTCTGCGCCGTGAGCGCAGAGGAATGCGGTAGTGGCCCTGGGCCTGCGCTCTGGCTTGTACACGTCGTAGTGCAGCAGAGGCATATTCGAAATCGGAAAATTCACTCATCACCGACCACCGTTCCAAGCTCAGGATCCCAATGGACTGCATGAACCTGAGCATGTAATTCTTGCGGAACATCATCGGCGACCGCTGCCGTGATTAATACTTGCTCCGCTGCGGTAATCATACGGGTTAATCCCGCTCTGCGCGACGAATCAAGCTCTGCGAATACATCATCGAGAATAAGAATCGGGGTATCCCCATCTCGAGAAAGAAGCTCGAAAGCGCCCAAACGTAGTGAAAGAGCAACCGACCATGTCTCGCCGTGGCTTGCATAACCTTTCACGGGCATCCCACCAAGGGTGAGCTTTAAATCGTCGCGGTGCGCGCCGAATAAATTCACTCCCCTCTCGGCTTCCTTCATGCGTGCCGAGGCCAAAATTTCCTTGAGTTCGCCCGCAATCGTGGCCACATCCCCACCCACCGGACAATTACCCTGGGAAGCAAGGAATTCGATATCCAATTTCCGAGGCGATCCACCGATTTCCTCATAGGCGTGGGCCGCGGGACCACGAAGTTCGTCAACTAGTCCCACGCGCGCAAGACTGAGCTGCGCGGAGAGCTGAGCAAAGGTGTCGTCCCACACTTCTACCGTTGAAAAGTCGGGAGTAAAACCTCGGCGCAACTGCGATTGAGCACTCTTCATCAGGGCCGCACGCTGACGCGCAACTTTGTCAAAATCGCTTTTTACCTGCGCGATCAGCGGGTGCTGCTGAATGAGAAGATCATCCAAGAACTGGCGGCGAACCTGTGGGTCACCGCGAACAATTTGAAGATCTTCCGGCGAAAACACCACGCTTTTGAGCAAGCCAAGAACTTCGCGCGGTCGAACTTGGGTGCGATTGACCTTCGCCCTATTTGCTTTTCCACGAACAATCTCAAGTTCAATAACTGTTTCGCGTTCACCTGCTGTCACCAGCCTGACCCGAACAACTGCCCCACCGGGCTGAGGTTCATCAGGGGAAAGGGGTAAACGCACCAGGGCTTGTTCTGCACTCACGCGGTGGGAAGAGAATGCGGACAGGTAGGAAACAGCCTCGACAAGATTGGTTTTCCCCTGGCCATTTGAGCCCAAAAGAACTGTCGTTCCCGGCGCAAACTCCACTACCGCATGACGGTATGAACGAAAATCATCCAGCGCAACGTGCGAAACTCGCACACAAACTCCAGATCAGATTCCGTAGCGGATCGGCATCAGGAGGTAGCGGAAGTCGGTCGACTCTCCACCATCAGCCTTTTCTTGGCCGGTGATCACAGCGGGCTTCGTTGGGTGGGTGAAACCGAAGCGAACATACTCGGTATCCATGACCGACAAACCTTCGCTGAGGTACTGCGGGTTAAACGCGGTCGCAATGTCATCGCCCATGAGCTGGGCCTGAACAACTTCGGAAGCCTGGGCGTTATCACCCTGACCGGCTTCAAGAACAAGCTGGCCATCGGAGAAGGACAGGCGAACACTGGTCTTGCGCTCGGCAACCAAGGAGACACGCTTAACTGCCTCGAGCAAAGTGTGACGCTCGACGATTGCTTGGATGGTGGTCGTTTCCGGGAACAAACGGCGAACCGGAGGGTAGTCACCATCCATCAGGGTCGATGTCGTGCGGCGTCCACCGGCCTGGAAGCCGATCAGCGAAGAAGCGCCCGGCTGAGATTCCTGCGACAGACCGATCTCAACCTTTGCACCCGAAGTCATGGACTTTGCGACATCCTGAAGAATGCGTGCCTTGACCAGTGCGGCTTCGGACATATCGGAAACCGAATCCCACTTGAGCTCGCGCATGGCCAGACGGTAGCGGTCAGTTGCCAAAAGCGTGATGTTATCGCCGTCAATTTCGACGCGGACAGCGGTAAGAAGCGGAAGGGTTTCATCGCGAGAAGCTGCGATTGATACCTGAGCAACAGCCTGCTGGAAAACCTGCGAATCTACAGAACCTGCAACCTGAGGCTGTGCGGGAAGAAGCGGGTATTCGTCGATAGGCATGACTGCCAAGGTGAAGTGCGAAGAACCGCAGGAAAGAGAAACCTTTTGTCCATCAACTTCGATGGTGACCGGCTTGTTGGGCAGGGACTTTGAAATATCTGCAAGAAGTCGACCGGAAACCAGAACTTCGCCTTCTTCATCAACCGAGGCGGGAATACGCGAGTTTCCAGAAACTTCGTAGTCGAAGGAGGACAGAGTCAGTTCCTGACCCTGAGCCGAGATTCGCATACCAGCAAGGATGGGGCTTGCGGGACGGGTGGGAAGTACACGCGCTGTCCATGAAACAGCTTCTGCAAGCACGTCGCGGGCGACGGTGAACTTCATGGATTCTCCTTGGAACTGAATGTAGATATACCGTGGTTAGTTTACCTGGCTGTAGGCGTCAAGGAAACTGAGAATTACACCTTAACCAGTCTGCGCTCGAGGCCGATCTGATGTTGGCGATTTTTTGTTATTTGTCTTGAACTAAAGTTCGTCATCATCATCGGCTATGTGGATTGTGTGGAAAACCCATTTTTACCGTGAAATGACAGCATTTCTTTCGTGGATGAATATGTGAATCTGTGTGTGAACGAACTACACGTTTTTGTGGACGAAAATTGTTCTGTTGTTTTTTCTCCACAAATTGCTCTGCCTCGTACACAAGCGATCGGCGAGGTTTCACCACAGTTTCCACAGAAGCTGTGGAAAGGAAGTTCGCACCCCCCAAACGTCCAGTTTTTGGCTGAGATTAGCTGAGAGTTGCTGACTGACGTGCGGCCTGCTTAATGCGGTTGGTCAATTCGGTGACGTAGTTGAAGGTCTCCCTCTTCTCCGCCATCAACCCCACAATCTTCTTATTCGCGTGCATCACGGTTGTGTGGTCGCGTCCGCCAAATGCAGCACCAATCTTCGGAAGCGAGAGATCGGTGAGTTCGCGACACAGGTACATCGCGATCTGACGTGCCTCAACGACGACATGCGAACGGTCCGAGGAGGACAATTGGTCAATCGTTACGCCGAAAT
>CAKAPY010000122.1 GCA_916719935.1 uncultured Actinomyces sp.
GGGCCTTATCTCTCTGATGGTCGTGGCCGCTGGCTGGTCGCTGACTGCCTCTGGGCACATCCGGCGCGTCGGCTGAACGTCGCTTGGGCTGAATCGGTAACCAAACATTGCACGTGTGGGGAGCAACTCAGGGTGCTCCCCACACTCTCTTAGCGAGACTTCCCGCAGGCGCGGCCTTGAGAGAAAACTAGAGTTCGACCTTGAGCTTCGTGAACATCTCTGAAATATCCTCCGCGGCAGTTGCAAAGAGTACGGCGGAGGCTGTCCACGCGATGGCATACAACTCCTAGGGCACAACAAAACGAGCGAGCTTTGCCCACAGCTCTGTTCGCGTGCACTTCTCCAAGTCTCCTACCGAGCCTGAAGGCTGAGCAAGATCGTCCGCATTGGAAGGCTGTGTCAGATAGCTTTCGGGAAGGGTGTGTGCATTCACCACGTATGCCGCCCAAGGAACAGAGAGAACAGTGTAACTGCGGTGCACGTAATAGCCCGGAGAGGTTCGCACCCAGCTGGTCCACACGGCGTATTCCCAGTTCTTTTCCCTAACGAAGCGAGTAAACGACGACCGCTTCTTCGATTTCTGCAACTCTGCAAGAAGGATGTCGTGCGCGTTCAATGCATCACCGGAATTTGCCGCCTCAATGAACTCGATGGGCACACGTTTGGGTCCATCGAACCGATTCTTGAGTGAGGGAAAGGTTGAAAACTCTGCGATGATCTGTGGTACATCGTGCGTCTCCGCGCGATAAACCTGGGTTGTTTCAGGTTCTTTCAAACTACTGAGAATGGTCGACTGCCCCGGAGTGATGAAGGCGCACTGCCTGCGAACTCCGGAAGAGGGGTAACGCGGTGACAGCGCAAATTGCGTGAGGGGAGTACTGTCCTCAAGGATCGGGGCAAGGAGCATCTGCGCTTGCCTGCCCAAAGCACCATCGGCCTCGAAAATCTTCTCGAGGCCCATCTGGGCTTCCCCCGAAATGCCTTCCCGCGCAGATTCTTCGGGGTCCGCGAGAGCAATGAATGCGGGAACCGAGGCTGTCGGTAGGCTCAGGGGAGCGGAGAAATAAGTGCTCATAATGCCACGCTCATCTTCGCCACCATCGTGCTCATATCCTTGAAATGCTCGGGAAACATGCGCGTCGTTGTTGTTGCTGTGGCGGTGATCCTGACAAATGTTGACGAGTCGAGTTTTTCAACCCATGACCATTGAATAGCTGTCAAGGAAACGCCTTCATCAGTGTATGTTCCCGTGCACATGAGGGAGGCTTTCGGCTTGCTCTGCGTGATCTCGTCGAGCGTAAACCACCCCGGAATCTGCCGGGAAATTGCCTCGCTCAAAGTTCCTAGTGGTAGACGTTGCTCGCTGCTTGCCGGAGTTGCGCAGACTGACAGCGTTGATGGCCGCAGATTCTTGTAATCCATAGGTCCTTGGGTGACCAGAACAACGGGGGCCAAAGGAGCAGGCGTGAGATAAGAGGGCATTTCCTCAACGCGCTGCCAGCCGAGAGGAAGACTAATGCGTGTCGAGAACTCTCTTTTCTGGCTACCTCCCAGCGTGAGCTCTGTAGTGGTACGAAGCGTGCCGCCGCGGGGAAGAAGGTTACCTAATTCGTCAACAAGCCCTTTGCGGACACTGTCGTGCCATCTGGGATCCAGCCACGTCGGAAAGCTCAGAGGGAGATGGCACAGGGGAATAAGAAGGGCTGAAACGATTGTGAGCCAGCCAAGGGCAAGAACGATGTCCGTGCTAAAGCCGTGTTGCCGGGCAAAAATTGCCATTCCGCCAAGTAACGCAGTCAATGCCCATGCGCATAATCGCAGGAAATTTGCCGGGTCTAATGTGTGGACCTTCGTGAAGGGCCAGGCTCGCTGCGCTAAACGCGACTTGCTGAATGCGACAAAAAGAATGAAAAGAAGACGCAGAGCAAAAGCCAGAACCCACACGATGACCAATTCGCGCGGGATCGTGTAGGACAAGGTCGAAATCACCATGCGCACTCCTTGATGCTATGACAAGGGAATATTGCAAAGCAATCTGCTGACTAGTCAGTAATCACTGGCTCGCGTGGCACTCTCCAAGCCCCCCAAGCATTCACCGGCTAAAATATGCACAGACCACTGCGCCAGCCAGGTGCGGTGAGCCCTAATAAAGGAGTTTTTGTGGCACAGCCATCCACCTCTCGTCTTGATTCAGTTATTTCTCTTGCTAAGCGTCGCGGCTTTGTTTTCCCCTGCGGTGAGATTTATGGCGGTACTCGCTCCGCCTGGGACTACGGCCCGCTGGGAGTGGAACTCAAAGAGAACATCAAACGTCAGTGGTGGAACTACATGGTTCGCCGCCGCGCAGACGTTGTTGGCTTGGACTCCTCGGTGATTTTGCCCCGCGAGGTGTGGGTTGCTTCAGGGCACGTCAAGGCCTTCACCGACCCCCTCATTGAGTGTCTGAACTGCCACAAGCGTTCCCGCGAAGATCAGCTCATCGAAGAGCTCGCGGATAAGAAGGGCGTTGAAGAATCCTCTCTGTCGCTGGAAGACATCGCCTGCCCCAACTGTGGCGTTCGTGGCCAGTGGACTGAGCCCAAGGCATTCTCGGGTCTGCTGAAGACCTTCCTTGGCCCCGTTGACGACGAGGCTGGCCTGCACTACCTGCGTCCCGAAACCGCACAGGGAATCTTCATTAACTTCGCAAATGTCATGACCGCGGCCCGTAAGAAGCCGCCTTTTGGCATCGGCCAGATTGGTAAGTCTTTCCGCAACGAAATTACTCCCGGTAACTTCATCTTCCGTACCCGCGAATTCGAGCAGATGGAACTTGAGTTCTTCTGCGAGCCGGGAACCGATGAAGAATGGCACCAGTACTGGATCGACTACCGCAAGGCATGGTATGTCGGCCTTGGTATCGCAGAGGAAAACCTGCGCGAGTACGAGCACCCCAAGGAAAAGCTTTCCCACTACTCCAAGCGCACCGTTGACCTGGAATACCGCTTCGGTTTCCAGAACTCCGAATGGGGCGAACTTGAAGGTATCGCCAACCGCACCGACTACGACCTCGGCGTTCACGCTGAGGCCAGTGGCGCCAAGCTCGACTACTTCGACCAGACGACCGGTGAGCGCTGGACCCCCTACGTCATCGAGCCTTCCGCCGGCCTGACCCGCTCCCTCATGGCCTTCCTCATCGAGGCCTACCACGAGGACGAAGCCCCGAACGCGAAGGGCGGCGTCGACAAGCGTGTCGTCCTCAAGCTCGACCCGCGTCTGGCTCCCGTCAAGGTTGCTGTCCTGCCACTATCGCGTAAGGACGAACTGACTGGTCCGGCACAGGAACTGGCTCAGGAACTGCGCGACCTGTGGAACATCGAGTACGACGATGCCGGTGCCGTTGGCCGCCGTTACCGTCGCCAGGATGAAATCGGAACGCCCTTCTGCATTACCTACGACTTCGATTCCGTTGAGGATCACGCCGTCACCATTCGTGAGCGTGACTCGATGGAGCAGGTCCGCATTCCGCTCGACCAGGTCAAGTCCTACCTGATTGAGCGCTTGGGAGTTTGCTGAGTGACCTCACAGTCTCACGTTAGTGGCCCAGCCTGTTTGCAGGTTGGGCCACTGCGGCTGTTTACTCCCGTCGTCTTGGCTCCAATGGCCGGAGTGACGGATGCACCTTTCCGCCGATTGTGTCGCATGTTTGGTGAAGAAGCTTTGGGTGGACCTTCGCCCCTGACTGGAATTCCCAGCCCGGCTGCTCTTCCCGGCGTTGCTGAAAGCGCTCGCCGGGCCTCGGTCGCGGAAGACGGGGAAGAAAGCCGCGCGGGCGAAGAACTGACGCCCCACGTCGATGCTCCTGCGGGCCTGTACGTCATGGAAATGGTGACCTCGCGAGCCCTGGTCGAGGGCAATGCGCGCACGATGGCGATGATTCGCCCAGACCCTGCCGAACGCGTGCACTCCGTGCAGCTGTACGGGGTGAACCCCCAGGTCATGGCGCACGCAACCCAGATCATGATCGAATGCGAATACGCCGACCATATTGACCTCAACTTCGGCTGCCCCGTCCCCAAAGTAACGCGCAAGGGCGGGGGAGCGGCACTTCCGTGGAAACGGGACCTCTACACCGATCTACTGCGTGCGGTCGTTACCCAAGCGCAGGTTAGCGGGGATGCGTGTGGCCGCGAGATCCCGGTGACGGTGAAGATCCGCATGGGAATTGATAGCGGGCACGAAACCGGCCTCGAGGCCGCGCAGATCGCTCAAGAACTTGGTGCTGCAGCCGTGACCATTCATGCGCGCACGCAAACCCAGCATTACGCGGGCCAAGCGCATTGGGACTACATTGCGAGTATCAAAGAAGCCTTGGATATTCCGGTCTTCGGTAATGGCGATGTTTTCGAGGCCGCGGATGCAATTGAATTGATGCGTCAGACCGGGTGCGATGGCATTTCGGTTGGCCGAGGTACACAGGGACGTCCGTGGATTTTCCGCGATATTGTTGCCGCCTACCACGGGCGGCCGGCTTTCCCCGCACCGTCGCTTCGCGAGGTTGCCTCCATTATTGAGACCCATGCGCGCTGGTGTGTGGAAGAAGAAGGCGACGAAGATCGAGCGATGCGTGAAATGCGCAAACACATCGGCTGGTACCTGCGCGGTTTCAAGGTGGGTGGGCCTCAGCGCCATGCGTTGGGGATGGTCTCTACTCTCGATGAGCTCAGCGCTCGCCTGGCGGACTTAGACCTCGATCAAGATTTTCCCGAGGCCGCGCGTGGGCCTCGTGGGCGCGCTGGGGGAGAGAAGACCCCGCACCTGCCCGATGGGTGGTTGGAACACCGATACTTGACCGACGCCGAGCGGGCGTCGATTCATCATGCAGAAGTTGGCTACTAAAGGACTGCTGAGTAGAGGGGACGTCATGGAGCCTGTTGTTATTGGACGCAGTGATTTGGGCGAGGCCTACGGCG
>CAKAPY010000123.1 GCA_916719935.1 uncultured Actinomyces sp.
TGCGGAAAAGACCAACCACGACACCCCTCCTTTGTTAATTCGGTCTGGCAAACCATGTAATATTAGCGAGGCTTGAGTTTGCCTGTCAAGAATCGACCATCGGAAAGGGCAATCCTCTCTGGCCATTCGATTCCTTTTGTATCTTTGGTTGCATAGGTGACCCGCCAGGGCTATTACGCGTGGAAGAGGCGCCTGCCGAGCTGGCCGATGAGGCGCTGAAGATGGCCCTGGTCAGGCGAAACGATCCCAAGGGATGCGTACATCATTCGGATAGTAAGAATGTTGCCAGCAGGTTTTGCGGCAACCGCAAAGGAGCCGTATCCTGCAGCTGGAATCACGTTGCAGCATCCTGACCCGCATTCCGATTGGCGGACGGCCCGCTTCGGCATCCTGACCAGCACAGCGATCGAGCCTTGTCATTCCTTGGATATGCCGGTTGCTCGGGGCGGTCCCGACGGAGGCCCTCGCCTCCCCGGTCCGTGACCCAAGAAGGGCAAGCATGCTGATCTGCATGGCTGGTTCCTCCTTTATGTAGACGACCATGCAAAGAAGGGACAACCGAGGAGGCAGGTTACTGATGCGGGCTCCCGCACGCCCATGACTACCCGACGGGCTGTTTTTCATCTCCGATGCCCGCATTGCAGCATGAACGAATGTGCCTCGACATCTCTGCTGGCATGGTACGACTGGGATCGCACCTCGACGCATCCTTGCGCATACTGCCTTCCAAGTTTCGAAACCGGGAAGGAAAGTGTATGTGAGCGACGATATCGGCGCCGATTCGACGCTCGAGAGGGAGATTGCGCCGATTCTATCCATCGGGGATGCATTCCCGAAGATTCTCATCACTCGCACGAGGCATGAGCCCCATACCCGGGAGGGCGTGCTCGTGCTGAATTTCGCGAGGTGGCTGCTTGGCGGGTAGGGTTCTGAACGTCGCATTGGGATATCGCGCGACAGGGCACGCAGGGCTGTTTGTGCCCGCACGGGAAACGCCGTCGCCATGCGGGCGGCCTGTCGTGTCCGATTAGCCTTTTGCTAAACAGGCTTACGCCAACTCATGGGCAAGCCACCTGAGACTATTCACTTTGCTTATCGTTGACAAAGACCTGTGGCCTGCGGTTTTGTGAACGGCTCGTAAGCCACCCGCGTCGACTCACTTACTGTTGAAGCTGGTGGTTTGCAGGCTCAAAGGCGGTTGAGTTTCAAAACGGGCGTTTTTCGGCGATATCGAGCCTCCAAAGGCGGCTCTCCGTGCCCCTTGGGACAAAAATAAAAACTCAATACTCTGAGTTTGAAAATGGTTTTTGAAGTTGTCCCAGCTTTTGTCCCCGAAGCCGATGAAACGCGACGTCGCGTCATTCAGCGGCACTCACTTCGAGATGCCGCCGAAAACTGGGTGCAACTGGAGTGACGAGACGGCAAAACTATAACCACCGAGTGGGAATAAGGAAATTCTTTAGTTATAGGGGTACAAATCATATTTTCGATAAAATATACCCCAATAAACCTGTAATTTGATATACTGGCTCCAATGAAGATTGGAGCCAGTATGCGTTTGTTTCCTAGAGAAAACTACCTAAAAAAGATTCGCGGCTTCTACCATGACGCCGGGATGATCAAGGTAATCACCGGCGTACGCCGCTGCGGCAAGTCCTGCCTCATGCAGTGCATCGCCGAAGAGCTGAGGGCCGAAGGCGTCGATGACGAGCACATCGTTTTTCTCGACCTAGACCGATACGGGTACCGGTCTGTCAAGGCTCCAGAGCAGCTTGAGGACCTCATCAGACCCTTGCTCGCTATCTCGGGGACGAAGTACCTTTTCATCGACGAGGTACAGAACGTCGATGGTTTCGAAGACGTGCTCAATGGGTTTCGCACTGAGGGTGGCTTCTCCATCTTCATCACCGGATCGAACTCCTATCTGCTTTCAGGAGAGCTGGCCACGAAACTAACCGGCCGCTACATCGAATTCGAGATGCAGACGCTGGACTTTGGCGAGTATTGCCAGATGAAGCGTTTCTTGGGACTACCCGTGAACCCGAATCCGGTCGCGGAGTTCGATGCGTATATCCTCGAGGGCGGCTTCCCGAAAGCGATGGATTACCCTCGGCTCGCCGACAAGCGCGCCTACGTTGCTGCGGTAATCCAGGAAATCTTCGAGAAGGACATCCGCAGGCGTGTGAAAATCAAGAACGTCTCCGTGTTCAACCATGTGCGCGACTACGTCATCAACAACTTCGGCGCCACCATGTCGCTTGCGAACATCCAATCCGACCTCGAGAGCAAACAGGGTGTGAAGGTCAAGCGCGAAACGCTAGCGAGATACCTCCAGATTCTCGAAGATGCGAAGATCATCAGCAAGTGCTCCCGCTTCGACCTGAAGTCCCGAAAATCACTGCGGGGCGAGCAAAAGTACTACCTGGCGGACCTGAGCTTCTACTTTGCCCTCAACACCGATAACCGCATCAACTACGGACCCGTCCTTGAGAACATCGTTTATCGCTACGCTCTCTCGCAGGGTTGCAAGGTCAGTGTCGGTCGCATTGGAAAGCTGGAATGTGACTTCATCCTCAGAAACCCCGAGATGGGCTACGCGTACGTTCAGGTCGCAATGACCATCATGGCCGACCGGGCCACCGAGGAGCGCGAGTATCGCCCCTTCGCCCAGATAATGGACAACTATCCCAAGTACCTGTTGACGCGAGGCGATGTTATCCAACAAAGGGATGGCATCATTCATGCTAACATTCCTGAATTTATGCAGGAAGGAAGGGCATTCTAGGAGGGCAATGCCTCCTTTCGATACTCGCCTGTATGAGGCTGATTTTGAATGGGCGCTTTAGCCTTCATTTGCTTTTATGAGCCTACTGCATCGATTCAACGCGCGTCCCTTGGTGGTGACAGGACTGATAGCAAGCAGACAATCTACCAAGGACGTGCCCTTGGTAGATTGCAAGTGAAAGCTGTTCCGGTAGTCAAAGATAAAGCCGACGACCCAATTGGAGTTGACTGGAATGGCACAACAGCAAATGAACGTAAAAGAGTGAGAATAGAGACAGGTAGAACATATCTTTATTATTCAGCCAAATTATTTATTAACTCCTCGCTCACGATGCGAGGAGTTTTTTAATAATGAATTATGAGAATATCACGATATCGTGATATCTTATATTTCGTGAGAGAAAATAGGGAAGGAATAAGAATTTAAGAAAATCAATCCGCTCGTCTAAAGGAGGTAGATTATGAAATTTCATCAGGTAAAAGATGTCTCTGCCTTGACTGGCTTAAAGTTGAGCATTCAGTTTACTAACGGCACCACAAAAATCTACGATGTAGCTCCGCTCATGAGGCGTTTTTCGGCTTTTAAGCTTCTGAAAGACGAGTCGCTGTTCAGAGACGTAGGGGTTGATCAGGGAGGTTACGGTATTATCTGGAACGATGATCTTGATCTCTCTTGTGACGAGTTGTGGGAGAACGGAATCGAGGTCGTGACGCCCTTTGATGGACTCATTTCGTTTTCAGATGCTAGCGAGCTTTGGGGTTTAAGCGAGTCCACTCTGCGTAAGGCTGTTGCGTACGGCAAGATAGTTCCAGGCGTGGATGCTCGCAAGTATGGTAAGCAATGGATTATTAACCGTGATGCTATGTTGCGCGAGTATGGCAATCCCGTGTGTTAGGGACTATAAATATTCAACCTCAAATACTGTCCATTTCAGTGGACAGTATTTTTTTATATGTTTACGTAGACTGGTATTTCTATAAACGCGTGGTCTTTTAGTAGGCATCGTGAGATGGGAGTACCAATGGAAAAGCAGAGTTCAGATAACCCCGTATGTCCTAAATGTAACAGCACAAATGTTGCTAAATATCTTTGGGGTTTACGACTGCTGGACGATCAATTAGAGCGTGATATTGAAGAAGGTCGTGTCATTTTAGGAGGCTGCGTTGTATGTGTAGATGACCCCAAGTTTCATTGCAACGATTGCAACTATGATTGGAGATAGCTGTAGTTTTGAATTTTGCCGATATCGGCAAGAAATAGCCTCTTTTGCTATAATAATCTTGTCAGTTTTTGCCGATAGGGAGGTGAAGCTCGATGGGATTTCTTTCTGCAGCAGAAATTGCTGAACTCTGGGGTATATCCGAGAGAAGTGTACGCAATTATTGCGCTAATGGCCGCGTGCCAGGCGCTTTTCTCGTGGGAAAAACCTGGAACATTCCAGTTGATGCAGTAAAACCTTCTCGAAAAAACGCTAAAACATCGTCAACAAGTCCGCTGCTTTCGCGCTTGATTGAAGAAAAGGCCTCAAAAATAAAGGGTGGCATTTACCATAAGCTCCAGGTCGAGCTTACCTACAACTCTAATCATATTGAGGGAAGCAAACTCTCCCTTGATCAGACACGTATGATTTTTGAAACGGCAACTATCGGTGTTGAAGAAAATCCTGTTCACATTGATGACATTGTAGAAACTCAGAATCACTTCCGCGCTATCGATTACGTGATTGACCATGCAAAAGACCCTCTTTCAGAGGTCATCATCAAAGAACTTCACCGTATTCTAAAAATGGGAACAACAGATTCTGCAAAGGACTGGTTTGCTGTTGGAGATTACAAACACCTACCAAATGAGGTCGGTGGGCGAGAAACCACTCTTCCAGAAAATGTTGCTAAAGAGATGAAATCGCTGTTAAAGGCTCATAACTCAAACAACTCCCATTCCTTTGAAAATATTGTTGATTATCACGTTCGCTTTGAGCGCATTCATCCATTCCAAGATGGCAACGGACGTGTTGGTAGGTTGATTATGCTTAAAGAATGCCTTGCTCATAACGTTGTTCCGTTTGTCATTTCTGATGATATGAAGTCTTTCTACTATCGCGGACTCTCTAAGTGGGATAAGGAGAACGGCTATCTTCTTGATACGTGCCTTACAGCTC
>CAKAPY010000124.1 GCA_916719935.1 uncultured Actinomyces sp.
ATGCTAATCGCGATGGGGTAGAGGAAAGTAATGATTGGAACCGCAACCTTCAGAACCGTTGAGAGTCCAGCGGATGCCAGCACGAAGGAGATAATCGTGAAGCCGACAAGCCACATTTTGTAGGTGATCTTAGGAAGCAGTCTTTCAAAGAATTCTGAAGTTGCGGCGAGCAAGCCGACAGCAGTTGTCATACATGCGGTAAGCACGATGAGCCCAAATACAAGCTGTCCAGCTGTCCCCATCGTTATATGAGAAGCGTCGGCAAGGAGTGCAGCTCCATCGGTGTAGCCTTGCCCATCAGGAATTACGTGTCCAATCAAACCTAGACCGACGTAGACCAAACCAAGCAAAATACCTGCAATAAGGCCGGCTGCGCTGGTTCGACGAATGAGCTTTGCACCGCTAATTCCCCCTTCTCCCTGGTCAAATGAAGCGACGACGATGATGCCGAATGCAAGTGCAGCAATCGAATCCATGGTCATATATCCGTCGAGCAAGCCAGCGGTTAATGGCGCGTGGACGTACTGTCCGACGGGAGCAACATCAGAGGGCGGAAGTTTTGCCAGCGACAGGAAAACCAAAAGTACAAGGAGGACCAGAAGGACAGGCGTCAGGATTTTACCGAGGTGGTTGACGATTTGACGAGGATTCCATGAAAGAAACAGTGCAAGTCCGAAAAAGAATGCATTAAAGATCATCGAGCTCATGAATGAAGTCGAATGGATGATCGGTGCAATTGCGGTCGAGAAGGAAACAGCACCCGTACGTGGAAGTGCGTAGAAGGCCCCGATTGACAGATAGACCATGCATGAGAAGGTGATTCCGAATGCCTTTCCGCCTCGTCCAGAAAGGTCCCGGAGATCAGTTCCTGACAATGCGATTGCGACAATCGCAATGACGGGCAGAGCGACACCGCCGATCAGGAAACCGATCATGGCTGGGTTAAAGTTTGATCCGGAATTGGCACCCATGATGGGCGGGAAGATCAAGTTTCCCGCACCAAAAAACATTGAAAACAAGGTGAGGGAGGTTGCGATCAGCAGTCCCATTCCTTGAGGACGCTTCGTCTGCGTTGTTGCTGTATTAGTCACTATTCTGCTTCTAGCCGTAGAAGTAATTATTTCTATCGCGATTCTTTCACTTCGTGCCTGTTGTGCCAAGCTGTGTTCACTGTTCTAGTCTTCAGATGTGAAGACAGTCATTCAGTCCGGAGGCGCGAGCGCCTATCTTCTTCGCCCGATACCGCCCGCGCGCACTCAAGGACCGGCACTTTTCCTCGCACTCAGCGGAGGAATCGGCGCGGGAAAGTCCACGATTGCTCACGTGTTGCGCGGCCTCGGTGTCTTTGTCGTCGACGCTGACCAACTCGCTCGCGAAGTTCTTTCGCCTCTCCATCCCGTGTACGAGGCCGTGCTGGCTAATTTTGGAGCCGACCTTGCATTCCCTGATGGCTCACTCGACCGGCGTCTTCTCGCGCAGAGAGCCTTCTCTTCACCTGAATCGACTTCACTGCTGAACTCGCTCACGCATCCTGCGATTTCAGCTCTTGCTTGGGAACAACTGAAATCTGCCCCCCAAGGTAGTTGTGCGCTCTATGATGTCCCGCTTCTGACGACCTATGAAGATGCCTCACTCTTTGATGTAGTAATTATGGTTAGCGCACCAGAGGAATTACGCGTTTATCGGCTAATAGCTCGAGGTCTGAGCGAAGAAGATGCTCGAGCTCGCATACGCTCGCAAATTTCGGATAGTGAGCGCAAGACGTTAGCAAGCATCTGGGTTGAGAACCTCGGAAATCAAGAAGACCTTGCCGATGTTTCCAAGCAGCTCTATTCGTCCTGGTTGACACATGTGCACTAGTTGTTCAAACTTCTTCAGTATTTCTTCAGCTTTCACATGATTTCAACGGGGAACGCTCAATAAATAACCCGGAAAACACCCAGAAACAACCAGTTTGATACGTAAACATTGATGTGAACGAGAAACTAGACCGGTTGTGACTGGGACGCTTGAAGTCGGATATTGTCAAAGTCGCTTGCGGCAATGATAACCATCTTCCTCGTGGGGGCAACAAAGAGCTTCTGCACCGGATAGCGAACAGGCCAGCCGACATTTACCGCAGAAATGAGGATAAATGGCGCAGTTGAAGACGAAGCGTACTTTTGTTGGAAGCAGGGCGGTGCGCACTCTTGGTGCACTGACCCTTGGCGCAGGAATGACTTTGGGCGGTCTCTCGCTTGCGTGGGCTGGCGATCAAGTGCCCGGACCTGATGAAGTGCGCGCACTGGGATACAACACTCTGACCTTTCAGGATGAATTTAACGGGAGTGAGCTCGACACCTCAAAATGGGGTTTGGCGCTAGGTTGCTTCGATCCAAATGCGCACTCTCAAGCCCAATACTCCGATGCCAAGGAAAATGTCAGCGTTTCAGGTGGTGTTCTTCACCTGACCGCACGTTATGAGCCAAAGACGCAGAAGTGGGATCGTAATACGCATTCCATGGTCACCGTTGACCGCGAATGCAAACGTACCTCTAACGGACGGACTGATTCTTACAAGGCTCCATTTACCTCTGCGATGGTTCAAACTCGCGATAACAAGGGAGTGAAGTGGGCTGCCTACGGCGATTTCTACGCTGAAGCTCGAATCAAACTGCCGACAGCAGTCGCATCATGGCCCGCATTCTGGATGACGGGTACTGATCCAATTAGCTTCCCCGCACACGGTGAGATTGACGTAGTTGAGGCAAAGGGCTGGGATCCGCACTTCCTCCAGGCAAATGTCCATACCCCTCGCGTCGGTAACCCACAGAAGACAGAACAACATATGGGACAGCTGGGTGGTGACGGCTCGTCACAAAGCCAGTTCCACACCTATGGTGTTGAGAAAAACGGTCGGGCGATTACCTTCTACCTGGACGGACGTAAGGCGCATACCGTTAGTTATGACAAGGTGAAGGGGAGCAACCCCTTCGTGAATGACGCCAACGGTATGATCTTGCGCCTGAACCAAATGGTCGGTGGCACATTCCTTGAGTCCGACAAGGGCGATAAAACCTATACGGATGCAACGAAGTACATCGATGCGTACAAGGGAAATGGCTCTGACATGCTCGTCGATTACGTGCGTGTATGGAAGAAGGGGCCGGCAACAAGCGTTCCTGAACCGACTCCTACGACAAGCGCACCTGAAGTGACGACACCGACACCGGAGGCAACTACTCAGGCTCCCTCTCCGGTTACTCCTAGCGCGACAGTTGTGACTCCTGTTGCCCCAACGCCCAAAGCTCCTGTTGCTACACCAAAACCGGTCGTTCCTAGCGCCACTTCTGAAGCGCCCGTAGCGCCGACAGCGCAACCAACAGTCGTTGCGCCTCAGCCGGTTGTACCAACTGAAAGTACCCCGGATCCTGTTGCAACAACACCGGTTCCAAACACTAATGTTGTCGCGCCTCAGCCCGTTGCTCCGCCCGTGACAACCGAGGCACCCAAGCCAACTTCCGACTCAACTACCAATTCCCGCAGGCGAGTTCGTCGCTCTACTGAGACGGAGCCGAGCCCGGTAGCAACGGAGACGGCCAGTGCTGCCTCGACCCCGAATAACGATGTTTCGGCTTCCCCGAGCGCTCCTAAGTCTTCTGCTCCAAGCGATTCGTCATCGCAGATCTCTGACGACCCACAGGATCAGGTACGTGATCGCTCCACAGAAGCTGAGAGCGTTGGTAATACTTTGACTGTTGGAAATGCTGCATCTGTTGCATCCACCGCACAGGCAATCGAGCAAAAGCCCGCAATTGTTCGTGCTTTGGCTCAAACAGGTGGCTCCTTCTGGTCGCTGGTTCTCGCTGGAGCGCTTGCTGTTGGCGGTGTCGCGATGATTGCCTCGCAGCGTCGTGTGAAGGAGTAATCGCCAGGATCCGCTTGGTATTCAGCCTTTCACTGCGATTTGCGCCGTGAACGTGTACCCGCGAGGTGCGTGAGCTCAGGTTAATGAGCTACCGACACTTACTGAGGTATCCGTTCACGGCGCGTTCGTGTGTGAAATGACGTAGCGTTAAAGGGTGAGCCAAAGCCCTATCATTCGTGCGGAACACCCCTTTGAGGTTATTTCTGAATACACACCATCCGGTGACCAACCGAAAGCGATTCATGAGCTAGCAGAACGCCTGCGCGCGGGTGAACAAGACATTGTTCTTCTCGGTGCGACAGGAACCGGTAAGAGCGCAACGACTGCTTGGCTGATCGAAGAAGTTCAGCGCCCCGCTTTGGTACTTGAGCCCAATA
The DNA here is from genome assembly GCA_916719935.1 of uncultured Actinomyces sp. GTDB lineage: Bacteria > Actinomycetota > Actinomycetes > Actinomycetales > Actinomycetaceae > Pauljensenia. Next base: position 4,285 of record CAKAPY010000124.1, read on the forward strand.
AAACTTTGGCAGCGCAGCTGGCAGCGGAATTTCGTCAGCTGCTGCCCAACAATGCTGTCGAGTACTTCGTGTCTTATTACGACTACTATCAGCCCGAGGCCTACGTTCCTCAAACCGATACCTTCATTGAGAAGGACTCGTCGATCAATGATGAAGTCGAGAGGCTGCGCCACAGCGCAACAAACTCGCTTTTAACGCGTCGAGATACGGTTGTTGTTTCCTCTGTCTCATGTATCTATGGCTTGGGTACACCAGAAGAGTACGTTGCGCGGATGATCGAGCTGAGCCGCGGAATGTGCATTGAGCGTGATGATCTCCTCCGCGCTTTTATCGGTATGCAGTACACGCGAAACGACATTGGTTTTACCCGCGGAACCTTTAGGGTTCGTGGGGACACGATTGAGATTATTCCGGTGTATGAGGAACTGGCAATCCGGATTGAAATGTTCGGTGATGAAATTGATTCCTTGGCAGTACTCCACCCCGTGACTGGAAATGTTATCGAGGAAGTTGATCATGTCTACCTCTTCCCGGCATCGCACTACGTTGCCGGCGAAGAACGAATGAAACGCGCGATCGCTTCTATTGAGAAAGAGCTCGAAGAACGCCTTGAGTGGTTTGAATCCCAAGGAAAACTGCTTGAAGCTCAGC
>CAKAPY010000125.1 GCA_916719935.1 uncultured Actinomyces sp.
GTCGAAACCGCGACTCCGACACGCGAAGCAAGTGCACGAATTGTGATTCCTTCGTCACCGTTTTCTTCAGCGCCCCAAATTGTTTTGAGGTAGTCCTGCGTTACCGTATTTTCGCGGGAAACTCGACTATCGACCGATGCCATGTCAACTGCTTGCACTCCCCTAGCCTACAGCCTCGTAGTCAAGATTCGGCCCCGGCATGATTTGCGCATGGCGCCATTAGTATGTAATCTACTTTCTTGTCCTTAGGACAAAGCGCCATTAGCTCAACTGGCAGAGCAGCTGACTCTTAATCAGCGGGTTGGGGGTTCAAGTCCCTCATGGCGCACCCATTGCCGAGGCGGCGCCAATGGCCGGATACGACTATGAGTATTCGTGCCCTACTATCCTCGGAGCTTCTTATGCGTCGTCTTACTTCTTCTGAAAAAGATCTGCTCGCATCGATTGAACAGCAGCTCAGCGCCCGTCGCCGCACGGTGATTACCCCAGATATCGTCGAACAAGCGACTCACCTGATCCGTTCCATGACAGACCCGCGTCCGGGTCTTCATGAGCTCGTTGGCCCCGTATGCACCACATCCGACATCGTTGCTTGGCTGGGGATCTCGCGTCAGGGGATCAACAAGGCCGTGCGAACAAATCGTATTCTTGCAGTTCAATCGCCCACCACTATGTGGTACTACCCCACATGGCAGCTCATGGCCAACCACTCGGTTATCGATGACATGTCCGAAGTGCTCGGGCGCCTGCGTGGACGCGTGCATCAATTGACTGCGGCAACATGGTTCCAGCGTCCGCTCGAGGTCTTAGAGCAAACAACTCCGGCACAGTGGATGCTCGATGGGCACGATCTACACACCGTAGTCGGCGCAGCTGAAGCCTTTGCTACCGCAGAGGAACGTCGTCCTTCACCGGTGCCGCTTTTCGATCCGGAGATTCAGGCAACCTCTCTATAAGAGAAAGCTCCAGCTTCACAACAGGTGATTTTCACTGAATGGGAAGCTACTCCGCGGATTATCAGAGGTGCCCAGAGATTATCCCGACACCACAGAGTAATCGGGCCAAATCGCAATGAAGCGGTTTGGCCCGATTTCCTGTTAAGCAGCGTTATTGATCCAATCCCAGCAACTTCCGCAAACGTGCAACATGCCCCGTGGCCTTCACGTTATACAGGGCGTGGGTAACGGTGCCAGAGGGGTCAAGGACAACTGTGGAGCGGATAATTCCTTGAAAGACCCTTCCATAGTTCTTCTTTTCACCAAAGGCACCCCACTTGGTGAGAACTTCCTTTTCGGGATCCGAAGCCAAGGGGAAATTCAGATCTTGACGCGAAGCAAAGTTCTCAAGAGCAGTCATCGAATCGGCACTAATGCCGATTACCGAATACCCTGCACCTTTCAGTGAATTAAGGCTGTCGCGAAAATCGCACGCTTCTTTCGTGCACCCGGGGGTCGATGCCTTGGGGTAGAAATAAACAACCACACCTGACTTCGCCTGTCCCAGCAGATCGTGCAAGGAAAGCGTGCCGTGAGTTGTTTCAAGAGTGAAATCGGGAGCTTTCTCCCCCACCTGAAGTTGAGTCATAAGCTGAGCTTAGCTGGGGTTCCATTGGCGCGCCCATCCAAGATAGATCCTCAGCACTTATCCCTTCCAATAAGGTAAACTCTGTGCTGTTGCGCGAGTGGCGGAATTGGTAGACGCGCTGGATTTAGGTTCCAGTGTCTTTGACGTGTGGGTTCGAGTCCCATCTTGCGCACTGACAAATTCCTTTGGCCCTACGAGGCCGCGCGTGCCTACCCTCGGTACGCGCGCTCGATTGTCGCCTCGGCAATCACTCGAGTTCCCCGGTAGAGGACCAAAGATTGCCCGGCAGCGACACCGCGGATTGGCTGTGCCAAAGCCACAGACAGCCGTGAGCTTCCGTCTTCAGCATTCTCTCGAACAAGCTCGGTCACGACGCTGGGCACCCCATGCGCACGAATCTGAGCTGTCACAACTCCCTCATCGACTTCATTCAGGGAACGCTGGCCAAGACCTGGGCCAAAGTCGCGTGTGGCAACCTCATTGATCTCTCCCAAATCATCAGGTGCAAGCCACACAAGTTCAGAACAATCAATATGGTCGACAGAGAGCAATTCAGAAGCACCAACGACAACCTGGTTGAGCTGAGGCTTCGTCTCAACGACATATCGAGGCCGCCCATCGGCTGCCGGGTTACCCAAGTTCAACCCTCGTCGCTGGCCAACGGTGAAATTCCAGTAGCCATCATGACGACCCACAACGCGGCCCTCAGTATCAACAATGTCGCCCGGGTTGCTCCCGAGGTGTGAACGCAAAAAGCCCTGCGTATCTCCATCAGGAATGAAACAGATATCGTAAGAATCCGGCTTATTCGATACTCCGAGCCCCATTCTTTCCGCTTCAGAACGCACCCATGATTTCGATGGAGCATCTCCCAGGGGGAAAATTACACGTGGAAGTTCTTCGGGTCCCATAATTGCAAGCACATAGGACTGATCTTTTGCCTCGTCACGTCCGCGATGGAGCTGAGGACCCAAATCTGTCTGAACAATACGCGCGTAGTGGCCCGTACAAACCGCATCAAATCCCAGTGCCCGCGCACGCTGGGCAAGCTCCCTAAACTTGACGAATTCGTTGCAACGAACACAAGGGTTCGGAGTATGCCCGGCCTTGTACTGCTCAACGAAGTCAGTGATGACTGTCTGCTCAAATTCTTCCGCAAGATCCCACACATAAAATGGAATCCCCATGATTTCGGCAGCACGAGCAGCATCAGCAGCATCTTCAACCGAACAACAGCCGCGCGAGCCCAAACGGCATTCTTGAGGCTGAGACGATAGGGCCATATGCACTCCAACGACCTCGTGTCCGGCCTCTACAGCCTTCGCTGCCGCGACTGCAGAGTCCACTCCACCCGATAGAGCCGCAAGAACCCTCATGCATCCATCCTGTCTCGTTCATCCAATGCCTGTCCCGCTCGGATTGCGGCGGGAAGTGCTGAAAGAAAAGCATCAATATCTTCTACGGTAGTTTCCAAACCTGTGGAAACCCGCAGCACACCTAGTGCTTGATTTTCACTGTAGCCAAGGGCCATCACAACACGCGAGGGCCGAGTCACTCCGGCATGACATGCCGAGCCAGCAGACACGTCTACGCCTGCCATGTCCATAGCCAAGAGAACTGCCTCGGGATGGTGAGTGGGGATCAATAAGTGAATAATTGCTGCCGAGGCCGTAGCTGGGTCAACACTTAAACGCACTCCCTGGGGGAGGCCAGAAATAAGACGCTCGCGGAGTTGCTGCGCACGTTGGACACGCTCGAGGCGATGCTCCACTGCAAATTCGAGGGCAGTTGCAAGCGCACAGGCCCCGGCAACATCGGGGGTTCCAGAACGGATTCCACGTTCATGTCCCCCACCGGGCCGGTCAGTGACCATCGTGATCCCTCGACTGACGATCAGTGCACCCGTACCAACAGGAGCACCGACTTTATGACCACCGATCGACAATAGATCTAAACCAGATTGGGCAAAATTAATGTCGCAGTAACCGATTGCTTGAGCGGCATCCGAATGCAGAAGAGGTGCTTGATCCGCCCGTGCGTCGTGAACAAAGCTGGCAAATTCACCCACTGGTTCAATGGTTCCAAGCTCAGAACACACCCACGTCATTGACATTAATGCCGCACGATCAAACTCTGCTGGTCCTAAATCCGAATATTCCACACGCCCCGAAGAATTCACCGCGAAGATCCGCGGCGTAAATCCCTCTCGACGCAGGACCTCGCCCTGCTCGTGCACCGCGTCATGCTCGACTGGAGACATCCAAACATCGACACGTCTGGCATCTGCCCCACGCATCCCCCGAGAGGCAGCAACAAGCGCCAGCGCATCTGATTCTGTCGCACCCGAGGTAAAAACAACCTCCGCGCGAGATGCGCCCACGGCAGCGCCTACGCGTTCACGCGCATCCTCCAGCAAACGCTTAGCGGAACGTCCGCCAGCATGGAGAGCCGCGGGGTTCCCCGGACGCCGACTGAGAGCGTCTTGGGCGTCAAGCCAGGCCTGACGTACTCCGGGTGCCAGGGGTGTGGAACCGGCGTGATCAAGATAGTGCGACACGGGTGTCTTTCAGTTGTCCTGGGGCTCATTCGCGCGCCACGCGCGAATATGCTCCAACGCTTGGGGAACAATTTCGTACAGATCTCCAACAACTCCGAAATCAGCAATTTCGAAGATCGGAGCATCTGGATCATCACAGACTGCAACGATCGTTCCCGAGGACATCATTCCAATCGTGTGATGAATTGCACCGGAAACCCCAAGAGAGATATAGAGCTTCGGAGCAATCGTGACGCCAGTTTGGCCGATTTGCGCGCTACGCTTCGCCCAGCCTTCATCAACAGCATCACGCGTTGCACCGATGCCTGCGCCCAAAGCATCGGCAAGATCTTCGACCAAACTCCAGTCTTGCCCTGCACCGCGGCCACCAACGACAACAACCTGTGCTTCAGTCACCTTCGGGCGGCCATCTCCACTTTGATACGCGCGCTCGTCAACCCTACTGGTCTGATCACTCAGGGAGAGCACGATAGGCTCACCTACCCGGCACTGGCCTTCAAGCTCTTCAGGAACGAGGCCGCGCGAACGCAGGCACACGCAGGCGGGGTCAGCCATAGCGAGGACTTCTCCCCTCCACGAGCCACCCAGCGCTTCCGTTGTCGCGCGCAAACGATCCTCTTCAACGTGAATCTCGACGGCCTCGGCAATGGCGCACCCACCCAAAATTACGGCAAGGGAAGCAGCACACTCGCGGTCAAGGAAACGCGTGGCGAAGAAAATCGGTGCTCCAGCAAGATTCAGGCTTCGG
>CAKAPY010000126.1 GCA_916719935.1 uncultured Actinomyces sp.
CAAAGTTGTCAGTTCTTCACCTGCGCGAGCACGGCGAACCACAATCGGTGCAGCGAGTGCAGATAGATCATAGGCATGCATAGGCTGCCCCAGATCCAGCATGATGTAGTTTGTAATATCGACCGCCAGAGACAAGGAACGCATCCCTGCCATCTCCAAACGCTCGACCATCCAACGAGGAGTGGGAGCCTTGGGGTTGACACCACGAACAATGCGGGTCACGAAACGGTCCGCACCCACGCGCCCGTGGATGGGAGCATTGTCAGCAACAACCACGGGGAAACCGGCCTCGTTAGCCTCGGGAACAGACTCAACAAGAGTCCCCACAAGACCCGGATCACGGAAGGCTGTACCCGTCGAATGTGAGAACTCACGAGCGACGCCTCGCATCGAGAAGCAGTACCCACGGTCCGGAGTGACGTTAATTTCCAAAACCTCTTCACCCAAGCCAAGGAAGGAAATTACGCTGTGGCCAACTGCGGGCAGCTCTGCGTCGGGGAAATCCTTCTGCAAGATGATGATGCCGTTATGGTCGTCGCCCAAGCCGAGTTCGCGCGCCGAGCACATCATGCCATCAGAAACATGGCCGTAGGTCTTTCGGGCAGCAATTTCAAAGGGGCCGGGAAGAACCGCACCCGGAAGTGAGACAACCACATAGTCGCCGACCTCGAAGTTGTGAGCACCGCAAATAATGCCACGTGATGGGAGATCGCTAGGTTCCTTACCCGTACCGGGAGCGTCATTGTGCTCCCCAACATCGACACGGCAGTAATTCACAAGCTTGCCATTGGAGGCTTCAAACTCATCGCGCGTTAGAACACGTCCGACGACAAGTGGACCGCTGACACGAGCCGGGTGAATAGTCTCTTCCTCAAGCCCGACGCGAACCAGGGCAGCTGCGAGCTCCTCGGTGGTCATTGCCGGATCTGCATCGACATAGTCACGCAGCCAGCTCATTGGAACCATTGGCATGTCAGTTGCCCCTTCCCAGTCCATTAACGCCGAATTGCTCGGAGAAGCGCACATCGCCCTCAACAATGTCATGCATGTCTGCGATACCGTCTCGCAGCATCAGGGTTCGTTCGACACCAACACCGAAGGCAATACCCGTGTAAACCTCAGGATCGATACCCGTTGCTCGGAGAACATTCGGGTTGACCATTCCGCAACCACCCCATTCGATCCAGCCGGCTCCACCCTTCTTTTGCGGGAACCATAGGTCCATCTCGGCGCTCGGCTCAGTAAAGGGGAAGAATGACGGACGCAAACGCGTCTTCGCATCAGGGCCGAACATGTGACGCGCAAAGTGGTCAAGAACGCCCTTCAAGTGCGCCATTGTCAGACCGCGATCAATTGCGAGGCCCTCAACCTGATGGAAGACCGGGGTGTGTGTCGCGTCCAACGCATCCGAGCGGAATACCTTACCGGGGCATGCCATGTACAGGGGGACGCCTCGAGAAAGAATCGAACGCGATTGCACGGGCGATGTGTGCGTACGCATCACGAGGTGGCCATCTTCTTCATTTTCACCACCGACGCTGCGTCCATCAATGTAGAGCGTGTCCTGCATCTGGCGCGCGGGGTGATCGATATCGAAATTCAAAGAGTCGAAGTTGAACCACTCGTGTTCAATTTCCGGTCCTTCGGCAATCTGCCATCCCATTCCGACGAAGAAATCCGAAATCTCTTCCATGATCGTTTCCAGGGGATGACGTGCACCTTGACGCTCACGCGCGGTAGGAATAGTGACATCTACAGCTTCGCTGACAAGGACCTGCTCGTCATGGCGTTCCTGAAGAAGCTCCTGGCGTTCGTCCAATGCCTGGGTAATGCGCGAACGGGCACCTCCCAGAAGACGACCAGCAACGCCTCGATCTTTCGGCTCCAATTGCCCAATTCCGCGGTTTGCCTGGACAAGAGCAGCGGAATCTCCCATAAATTCCAGGCGAACTGCCTTCAATTCATCGAGGGTTTCGGTATGAGCAATAGCTGAAGTCGCTTGAGTGACGAGCTCTTCAATTGCCTGCTCATCCAAGGGATTGAGGCCACCAGCGGTGCCGGTCATGTCCTACTCTCCTATGATTGGTGTCAGCATTTTTCCTCATCAAAATACGAGGGTTTTCTTCATTGTAGGTCAACAGCTTCTTCTGGCTGGAACGAAGCCGTAGTGCGGACTAGGCTCATAGGGCGACGAAAGGAAAAGAATGACGGGTTACCTTGCTGACGACTCAGTGCCTCGCACGGATGTTTCGCACTCCCCTTCTCCCACTTCCCAAGGCCCTCTTGATAAGAAGCGGATTCGTATCCAGCACCTTCAGGCAGCAAAAGAGCAGGGCGTCAAAGTTTCGATGCTCACGGCCTATGACGCACTCACTGCATCGATTTTTGATCAGGCCGGGATCGATATGATCTTGGTGGGAGATTCACTGGGCAACGTTGTTCTGGGATATTCATCGACGCTACCGGTCACGATTGAGGACATGGAACGCGCCACTTCGTCTGTTGCCCGGGCAAGTAAACGCGCTTTCATCGTCGCGGACCTCCCCTTTGGTAGTTACGAGGCCTCCCCCGCCCAGGCGCTCACAAACGCAGTCCGTCTGCTGAAGGCAGGTGCAAACGCTGTCAAGCTCGAGGGCGGTGCGCAGCGCGCAGAAACCGTCAAGCTCTTGACCGAGGCCGGTATTCCGGTCGTTGCACACTTGGGCTACACCCCTCAATCTGAAAACGCTTTGGGCGGGCCTCGCGTTCAAGGCCGCGGTGAAGGTGCACAGGTCCTTGCTCATGATGCCCATGCATTAGCTGGCGCAGGCGCTTTCGCAGTCGTCTTTGAAATGGTCCCTGAACCGATCGCCACAAAACTCAGTCAAGAACTTTCGATCATTACGATTGGAATCGGAGCGGGTCCTCACACCGACGGACAAGTTTTGGTCTGGTCGGATATGGCCGGAATGACCTCATGGTCTCCTTCTTTCGCGCGCCGTTTCGCGCAGATTGGTCAAGAGCTTCACTCCGCAACACAAAGCTATATCTCCTGTGTACGCGACGGCTCATTCCCCTCGCCCGAGAACTACCGAACAAACTAAGGACTACACCGCAATGTCGCACTCAACTGGCGCCGAGCGCGCCCCGCTTGGCAATCTCAAACCTGGGAAAATTTCTCCGCGTCGTCCTGTCCCGGCACACATTGATCGTCCGGAATACATGTACCACTCGGGTCCAGAAGTAATCACTGCCTCTGATATCAAGACACCGGAAACCATTGAGAAAATCCGTAAAGCCGGCCAAATCGCAGCACAGGCACTCCAGGCGGTAGGGGAAGCAATTCGTCCTGGGGTAACTACTGACGAGTTGGATCGAATTGGCCACGATTTCATTATTTCACGCGATGCCTACCCCTCATGCTTGGGTTACATGGGATTTCCAAAGTCCCTGTGCACCTCAATCAACGAAGTAATTTGCCACGGTATCCCCGATGATCGTCCCCTTGAAGATGGCGACATTATCAATGTTGACATCACCGCTTACTACGACGGCGTTCACGGAGATACATGCGCAATGTTCGAAGTGGGGACCGTTGATGAAGAGTCCCATCTTCTGATCGAACGTACACGTGAAGCCATGATGCGCGGCATCAAGGCTGTTCGCCCTGGTCGAGAGATCAATGTGATTGGCAGGGTCATTGAATCCTACGCACATCGTTTCAACTACGGTGTTGTTCGTGACTACACCGGACACGGTGTCGGCGAAGCCTTTCACTCAGGTTTGATTGTCCCCCACTACGACACTGCTCCCGCACACAGCGAAGTCATGGAAGAAGGCATGGTTTTCACCATCGAGCCCATGCTGAATCTGGGTGGAGTTGAATGGGAACAATGGGATGATCAGTGGACAGTCGTGACAAAAGATCGCGGCCGCTCTGCACAGTTTGAACACACAATCGTTGTCACAGAAAACGGCGCTGAAATCCTGACGCTTCCATAATTCTGACGTGAATTTTAACGATCCGATAAAGACGGTTATCCTTAGAGAAACAGCATTCGAAGGAGAACAGCATGACACTTGCATGTGGAATTGATATTGGCGGTTCAGGTGTCAAGGGTGCCCTTGTTGATCTTGAAACAGGGACCTACTCCTGCGAAAGCGTAGTGATCGAAACCCCGACCCCGGCGACTCCCGACTCAGTTGCCCAGGTCTGCGGTGATCTTCTACGCCAGCTCGGCGTCACAGATGATATCCCCGTTGGAATCACCTTCCCCGCGCCAATCATTCATGGACGAGTTCCCTTCATGGCGAACCTTGATCCAACATGGGCAGGAATCGATGTTGTCGAACTGATGGATCGCCACTTGGGGCGAACCATTGTTGCTCTGAACGATGCCGATGCCGCTGGACTAGGTGAAGCGATCTACGGCGCTGCTAAAGATGTTCCTGGAGTTGTCATTGTTACCACCCTTGGAACAGGAATCGGATCAGCCATCATCAATGATGGTGTCTTAATTCCGAATTCGGAACTCGGTCACCTTGAGATTGACGGCCACGATGCCGAAACTCAAGCTTCTGCGGGTCAGAAAACCGCTCAGAAACTGGATTGGGTCACATGGGCGGGCCGTCTCCAGCGTTACTACTCACACGTTGAGATGCTCTTCTCCCCCGACCTTTTCGTTATTGGTGGCGGAGTGAGCGCTAATCACGAGAAGTTCCTCCCCATGCTGAACCTCCGCACTCCCACCGTCCCAGCAAAGCTACGTAATACCGCCGGTATTGTTGGTGCAGCTTACGAGGCCGCGCGTGCAGCTCATAAGTAGACGGATACCATCGACTGACAAATAAACAAAAAGGTGTGGCCGCTCGGGTTAACGAGCGGCCACACCTGCA
>CAKAPY010000127.1 GCA_916719935.1 uncultured Actinomyces sp.
CGTCCTGTACTGCGAGCTGGCCGAGTTCCGCACCATCGTGCGCGAGCACTGCGATGACAAGGACAAGTACTTCCTCGTCGACCGCATCCCCGAGACACCCGAGGACCTCGGCTTCGAGCCCGACTCGCCCACCCCGCCGCCTGATGGGTATCGTGCCTGGATGCCCTGGTGGAAGGGAGAGGATAGGCGGTATCCGTCGAAGAGAGACGCGGGTTTGCGGTCGTAGGTGCTCTTCTGCCCAACATTGACGAGGCCTCCCCGGGTTTGCCGGGGAGGCCTCGGACGCGTGAAAGGATCATTGCCCCTTAGGTGGGGACGATGCAAATTGTACGTAGGCTGTCGGTTGCAATAGATATACCACTTCTATTATAGATGACCGACAATACAGCGTACGAAGCTGACATTAAAGCGTAGGTAATGGGAATGGTGAAACGGGCAATAACTCCATAGTTTCGATTAGTCATAATTGAATGTATGCGCTGGGGTAAGTGCTAATGACAACCAAGGAGACGAAAAGTGACGGAGAGAGCGACGAAAACCATTAGCTGGGTGTAGTTTAGAAATTTGGAAAACGACGTAGTATAGATCCAATAGAACCGAGGGGGCGAGCAGGTTAAAGTGATACTATAAGAAATTATAAGTGAAAGTAAGTTGCGTGGAATAAAAGTATCGTGAGTAATGTTGAATTTAACTTGTAAATTGGAGATGGTTTGGGGAGGACGGAAGTGTATCGGTCGCTAACCTTTGTACTAAACTTCTTGGACTTCAAGCGTGGTGGTAAACGCAGATGCGTTTGACACTTGCTGGGCAATTCAGTAGTGTGAAGCTTGAGTATCTAGAACGCTCTAACGTTCAATCATCTGAAGTCAACCGATTGTTTCAAAGGAGAATGATGGGTCCGCATGTAGCTCCCAGCTTTCAACAGTGGGACGAGCCAAAGTATTTAGATTTACTTATCAAGTCTCCTCCGAATAGTATCGTCGACTGCGTAAAGATCAAGTGCTATACGCTGCCAAAAATTGGCGAATGCGGTGATGTTATTATGGCAGATTGGGCATTACATGTGCGCCGACATTATATATTCGATGAAGAGCTAAGCGCTGTGGTTCAGCGTCGATCGGTGACTGTAGAAGAATATCTTCGCAAGTCTGTGATTCCGAATAAGCGAGAAACTATGTCAGGTGACTTCGGTGAAATGTTAATCGCAGACTTGTTGGAGCGTTTTGAAAACTATCGTGTTCCGCGATATAAGCATTGTGACAGATTGGATAGAAATGAATCTGAGCACGGGAGTGATGTTATTGGCTATAAAGTATCGGATTCGCAATCGTGTGATGTTGAGGATGAACTGCTTGTCGTCGAAGTGAAAGCGCAAACCTCTAGTGGTTACATTAAGGGGGTTGTAAATAAGGCAAAAACAGACTCGAGGAAAGATAGAGTGAATCTGAGACACATGGACAAATCTAGGTTGGGAATGACACTGAACTATCTTGAACGCCGTAGTGATGACTATGGTGACAATGTAACAGCAGCTATCATGCGACGCTTCTTAGAAGCAGCTGAATTTCCGTGTATTATCCGTTACGGTATCGGCGCTATTGCTGCAACAGACAACGCCTCTTCCTTGATCGCAAAGAATTACCAACGCAGTGACTTTGACACGCTTGATAAAGTGTTAGTCCTTGGGGGAAAGGATGCAGCGCAGTTGCTAACAAGAATCTATGAAGGTTGTACGAAATGAGCTTCGGAGCGCGATCGTTAAAGCTTCTTGACTATGTCAAGCTTAATGAAAAATACACAGAATTTGCGACTCCTGTGAAAGATCGTGACAAATTTGATGGTGACCCCACAGATCTTCATCTTCTTGCAATACGTTCAATTTCGAACTATGTAGAAGCGTGTATGAAAGATGGTGGGAAAGTGAGTGAACAGTTAGACGATCTGCGTAAGACGGCAGAGTTCTATGATGCTGTATCCTCCGATGCTGAAAACGTGATATGGCGTTCTGACTACTGGCTCCTCGGAGCGGTTTCATACTTTTTCGTCGGAAACTATGGCTCAGCGATAGTTGCCTTAAGGCAAGCAGGGGAAAAATCTGATTATGGCCCAGTGGCTGATTTAGTTAGTTCGTTGATGCGATATCTCCTGTTGATCGAACATGTGGAACCGAGACAGTTTGCAGCGCTTGCTGGATATCTTCGTGGAGAAGCCATACCTGCGTCGCTGATTGAGCGTGAGTTAAATAGCATTTGTTCTGACACCAATGCGGAAAACCTATTTTTTAGTAACATTCTTCGGGTGATTGTTGCAGATGCGGTTCAATATTCCACAAGATGCATTCTTGAAAATGTTGCGAAAGTAGATTTACTTGCCTGGAAAACATACTTTGCGCAAACTGGTTCACCTAGGGTGCTTTGGCCTGCGCAACGAGAGATCGCCAAAGCGGGCGTTTTGACTGGTGAGAACGCTTTGATACAGTTGCCGACAGGCACAGGTAAAACTCACGCTATTTCACTTGTTATTAGATCGCGATTTTATGTATTGCCTGATGGTGTTGCCATCGTCGTGGCACCATTGCGAGCATTGTGTCGTGAGATAGCAACCGATCTTCGCGCTTCATTGAAGGATATCGCCAGAGTTTATCTGTTAAGCGACGATGCTTCGGATGAGGACAACGTAACTCAAGTTTGCAATGATCGGCTTGTATATGTGATGACCCCCGAGAAGCTGCTATCTTACTTGCGTCGGCAACCTTCGGGTATGGATCGAGTTCGCTTGTTTATATTCGATGAAGTGCATCTTTTGGATGATGATACACGCGGCGCAAAATACGAATTACTGCTTAGTGAGTTGTTTATTCGGTACCCTGGCGTTCAAAGAGTTTTGATTTCGGCAGTTTTATCTAATGTAAATGTCCTCTCGGATTGGGCGCGTGTCGACGGCGCGCATGTGGTAGCCAATTCTCGTTTAGATAATGGTGTCAAATCAGTCGGATTTCTGTCGACGTCGAAAATGCGCGTAAATTTTGCGTCGCCCAATAGCTTTTCTAAAGATAATTTCACTTTGGATATCGGTTCCTTGGCGCAGCCGTTAGAACGTATTGGTAGAGAGACGAAAGAGCGCCATTTTCCTGAATTGACGAATGGAGCTGAGGCGAAGAGGGATCTGATGGTTTCGATTTCCAATCAGTTAGTGGGTAGTGGTCCTTGTGGTCTATTCGTGCCTCAGCATCAGTCAATAAGGAAACTATGTGAACGTCTGCGGTGGCTCCAATCACATGGAGCTAATATTCAGAATCTATTGGCTAGTGTATCATCATCAGACCGTGAGAAGTTAACACAGCTTGTTATCGCACATTATGGCGATTCGGATCCGTTGGTATATGGATGTTCTGCTGGTGTCTTGCCGCATTATGGTGCGCTGTTTGGTTCTCTTCGGTTGGTCGTTGAAAGCTTGATGATATCGGGAAGTGCTCGTTGTGTGGCTTGCACATCGACTCTTGCTGAAGGTGTCAATCTTCCGATAAAATATCTTCTTATTTCTGGGGTTCGCCAGTCGAGTAGGAAACTGTCGGCGCGAGTCTTTCATAATTTGCTTGGTCGGACGGCGCGAGCTGGTAAACATAGTTCGGGGACTGTCATTATGATCGGCAACTCTGCGTCACGCGTTGAATATGCTGACTTGGTGCATCCGGAACGAGTCGAGCCCTGTTATGGCGCGGTGGTCGACTTAGTTTGGGATCGTCAAGTTAATATCCAAAATCAGCTGAAAGACTATGACAGTCGCGACGTTTTGGATCATATCATTTCAAACATTGGTAGTTCAACCCTCGAGGATGAAATTCGCTCGTACATTTCGCAAAAGTATGGCGATTTATTGAAGAGTGAGGAAGTTGAAAGGCTTACGGCGTCTAAGTTGCGGTGCTTAAGTGCTGTTGAGTCGTACTTATCAGGCTTCTTTGTTGATCCTTCATCCGATTTTGATTTTACTATTTTGTGTGCCGCTACTTATGGTTATTGGGTTTGTTCTGAAGAAAGTCGTACTGCTCTTGTTCAACTTTTTCGTGCGATAAATCAGCGCATGCTTGTGCTTTCGGTGCCTCAGTTGATGATTTCGGCTCGATCTCAGGTGGGTCTTCGTACCTCTTCCCGCCTTTGGGATTGGGTTTGTTCTCCGGTTGGCTCTGAGTTTTTGTTGGGTGAATGTCGTGATCTTCGTTGTCTTCTTGGCGCTTTTCTTGAGTTCAATCCTGCAGTCGCGGGGAGCTGGAACGTTGATTGCATGGCTGCTCTGGTGGATCGTTGGTTGGGTGGAAGCGATTTGGAGCGTATTATGCAGGCTGTTCATGCTTCGGCTGACTCGCCAAAGCCTAATCGTAACCGGTTGGAGTCATTTATATCGAAGTCAATACGGTATGAGCTCTGTGCTTTCATCTCGTCTCTCTCAGGTGCTTATGAGCTCGGCGGGGTTGATGTTGTTTCTCTTCAATATTTGAATCTGCTTGAACGTCGTATTCGGTTTGGTGTTTCGTCTTTGAGTGAGGTTGTATTCTGTGAATCGGTCCTTGATGATCGGTATATCGCTCGCTGCATAGTTGACTTAATCGGTTCTTATGATTGCTCCTCGCGGCAGCAGCTTCTATCGGCAGCGCGTCCCAAAGGGGTTGCGATTCTGCAGTTTGCCTCTGCTCTGCCTGGTTTTTGTTATGAGCGGGTTGTCTCTTGGTTGTCTAACTAATCGCTTGTGGTGTTCCTGGACGACTTCGTTTCGGGTGATGGGTGACGATCGTTTCGCTAAAAGGTCAAGAATTCTTAAATTGTGAAACTCTCTAGGAGGTTAGTGACAAACCT
>CAKAPY010000128.1 GCA_916719935.1 uncultured Actinomyces sp.
GATACACCGATCCTCATTGGTTCCCTGGGCGGCGATGCGCCGCTGCTCGGGGCCGTTTCATTCTTCCTCAACGCATAGGAGAAACCATGCATCCGCTTATTGCCGGTCTGAAGGGGAAGCTCATTGTTTCCGTTCAGGCTTACCCAGGAGAGCCCATGCGGCACCCCGAAACCATGGCGCAGATTGCGCGCGCTGCCGAAATCGGTGGGGCCGCAGCAATTCGCTGCCAAGGGTTGTCTGATATTTCCGCAATCAAGGGACGCGTGGATGTACCCGTCATTGGTTTGTGGAAGGAAGGCCACGAAGGCGTCTACATCACTCCCTCGCTTCGTCATGCTCGCGCGTGCGTGATGGCTGGGGCCGATATTGTCGCCCTAGATGCGACCGGTCGTCCGCGTCTTGATGGTCGTAGTTTTGCCGAAACCGTTGCAGCTCTTCGCGAAGAAGAGACTCTGGTCATGGCTGACTGCGGATCTTTTGACGATGCACAGCGCGCAGTTGATGCCGGTGTCGATATCGTCTCGACCACCCTTGCCGGCTACACCGGTGATCGCCCGAAGACCGATGGCCCCGATTTGGAGCTTCTCGAGCAGACGGTTCAGGCATTCCCGAATGTTCCCGTGATTTGTGAAGGGCGTATTCACACTCCGGAACATGCAGCAGCTGCCATGAAGCTCGGTGCCTTCGCAGTGATCGTGGGTACCGCAATTACTCACCCGACGTCGGTAACGGGTTGGTTTAAAGCCGCAGTCGAAAACTGACCTTATTCCCAAATTTCAATCGGTGTCCGTGTGGAGCTATTTCACACGGACGCCTCTTTTTTGGGGCCTTTAACCACGGGCCTTTCAGCGAGTAAAATTTCGAACCATGTCTATTCCCTCGTCGCGTGCTCACAGTGCTCTTCGTGCGACCTTCGTGGTCTACGCGGGCCTTGGTTCTGCAACCTCGGCGTGGCTCTCACGTCTACCTGATGTGCGCGATCATCTGGGACTGACCCCGGGCACAATCGGCATGATGCTGCTGATCGCCTCCCTGGGTTCTTTGCTGACCCTGCCCACTTCGGGTCCGATCGTCATGAAGATCGGTGCACGATGGGCTGGACGAATCGGCGTGTTCATTTGGGCATTAGGCATTGCGGGTGCAGCAAGTGGAACCCTGATGGAATCCCTTCCTGTCTTCACGGCATCTTTGGTTTTGATGTCTGCGGGAACGGGTCTGTGGGGCTCGAGCATGAACATCGAGGCCGGCCTTGTACAAGCTGCTGTGCGGCGCTTGGTTGTTCCCGTCATTCAGGCGATGTATGCCGTGGGTATGCTCGGCGGTGCGCTTGTAGGCGCGCTTGCCGCACGCGCGGGACTTCCTGTTGCGGCTCACCTTTTCGGCTTGGCTGCACTTGAGCTTATGGCCTGTGGCATCGCCGTCGGTTTCTACCTCAGTCAAGATGAGGTCGCCACTCTTGAATCCGCGAAGGAAAGTTCCCTGGGCGAAGGGGACGAGGCCTCGGGAAACAATGCGAAGAAGGGACTGACCCGCTTGGCATGGCGTGAGCGTCGCACGGTCCTGATCGCACTCATGGTGACGAGTGGTGGCTTGATGGAAGGCGCCTCCAACGACTGGCTGAACCTGTCGATGGTCGATGGCTATGGCTTCGCGACTTCTTCCGCGTCGGCGATCTTCGCATTCTTCTTGCTCATGATGACGCTGATGCGTTTTGCTTCGCCGCGTTTGGAAAGGCGTTTTGGCGCGCCGCATTTACTGCGATTCACCATGGGCTGTGCGGTTGTCGGCTTACTGCTTGTTGCTTTCGCTCCGCATCATATTTTGGCGATTATTGGCGTCGCGCTGTGGGGTATTGGGGCTTCTTTGGTCTTCCCGCTGGGTATTTCCGCCCTGAGCGTTGATCCCGTGATGACTCCAGCTCGTGTCTCGGTGCTCTCGACGGTGAATTATGGTTCGGCGCTCATTGGACCGCCGGTTTTGGGCTTGATCGCAGATCATGTCGGCTACCACCGCGCACTTGCCTTCGTTGTTCTTCCCGTGCTTCTGGCGATCGTCTTGGCCGGTCAGGTTCCGGACCAGCGGGGGCGCGTGCGAGCCGTTGCACCCCTCGACGATTAATCTTGAGTTATGACGACTCTTGCTGAATTGACGACCTTTCGCGTGGGCGGAGAGGTTTCTCGCCTTGTTCATGCAACTTCCAGTGAGGAATTGGTTGCTGCCGTGCGCGCGGCCGATGAGGAGCAGCGCCAGCTTCTAGTTTTGGGCGGCGGATCGAATCTGCTTGCATCCGATGCTCCATTTGATGGAACCGTCATCGCTGTGCGTCCTGGTGCACAAATCGCTCGCATCATTGAAGAGGACGAGGCTGACTCGGTGATCGTCCGCGTGTGGGCCGGAACGATCTGGGATGACTTTGTTGCGTGGAGCGTCGAAGAATACCTGTCCGGTATCGAGGCCTTGTCGGGGATCCCCGGAAGCGCGGGGGCATCCCCGGTACAGAACGTGGGCGCCTACGGACACGAGGTCGCTGAAACAATTCACAGCGTCGAGGCCTACGACCGCCTCGAGCAGCGCATCGTCCGACTGCTTCCCTCCGAACTTGGTTTTGCCTACCGTTCCTCCGCGATCAAGCACAGCATTGGTCAGCCCGGTCTTCCCGGCCGCGTCTGGGGGCCGACGGGGCGTTGGGTTGTGTTGAGCGTCGACTTCCGCCTTGAGCGCTCATCCTTGAGCGCGCCCGTCATGTACTCCGAACTCGCGCGGCGCCTCGGAGTGGAGGCTGGGGAGCGTGCCGAGGCATCCTTGGTCCGCTCGACCGTCCTTGAGCTGCGCGCGGGGAAGGGAATGGTCTTAAACCCCGAGGACCATGACACGTGGAGCGCGGGATCTTTCTTCACCAACCCCATCCTTCCCGAGGCAGCAGCTGCAGCGCTTCCCGAAGAGGCACCTCGTTTCCCGGCGGGGGAGGGACTGGTGAAAACCAGCGCCGCTTGGCTCATCGACCACGCCGGTTGCCCCAAAGGCTTCCATCTTCCCGAGGCCGGGGATCCGCCGCGCGCGTCCCTGTCCACCAAGCACGTGCTCGCGCTGACGAACCGCGGGGGCGCAAGCGGTGCAGATATCGAGGCCTTGGCGCGTGCTGTGCGCGGGCGCGTGCTTGACGCCTATGGCGTGACTCTTGTTCCTGAGCCTGTTGCCATCGGTATTGAGTGGTAGTTCGGACTATCTTCACCGAGCTAAAGGAGGATCGTCATGAATGAGTACCTTGCGAGCTTGGAAAGAGACCTTTCCCTGATTGAGGGAGGCTTCAAAGAAGAAGAACGACGGGCACGCCACGACTACGACTCTCGTGATCGTGAACAGGCTATGGAAATTGCCCATTGTGCATACCGCTCCGGCGTTTACCAGGTGCGAATGTACGCGGTTTTCCTCTTCGGATATCTCTCACAGGAGCAGGAAGTACTTACTTTCTTGAGAGAAAATGTTGCCCAGGATGACAACTGGAGAGTGCAAGAAATCCTGGCGAAGGCTTTTGACGTTTTCTGCGCAACTACGGGGTACGAGCAGGCTCTTTCAGTGATCGATGAGTGGCTGCTTCATTCCAATCCAAATGTTCGTAGAGCTGTCACTGAAGGACTACGGATATGGACCAGTCGACCCTATTTTAAAGATCGTCCACGTGAGGCAATCAAGAGGCTTTCGGCGCTTCGAAATGACCCGAGCGAGTACGTCAGAAAATCTGTAGGAAACGCTCTACGCGACATCAGTAAGAGATTCCCAGACCTGGTTGCAACCGAATTAAGCGCGTGGGATCTTGAGAGCACAAGAGTTAAGCAGGTGTATCGTCTGGCAAGCAAGTTCATCAAAGCTGTGAGCGACTGACCAACTTGATATTAAGGGAGTATCGCGCGAGCTATGGTGTGGGACGAACATGCGTAGATGCATGCGAGCAGGCTAATAGTTTGCCCGAGAGGCTGTCATCTATTTGCTTGAACTGCACTGCGCAGGCGTCCGATCATATCGGGAACATTGCGGGTAACGGCCGTCCACAGAAGTTTGTCATCCATGCTTTGATACCCCGAATGCGCCGCGATGTTCCGAGTCGTCCGCAGCGCGCGCTTCTCAACTGAGGTGAGGGTATCCATGTATGGCGCGTATTCCTCACGCTCCAGGAAACCGGCCAGTCGGATGATCACCATGCACGCGGAGTCATATTCGGGGCAATCGCTGGTGAAGGTCTCGGCGGGGACCCCAGCAACCCGCTCGATGCGTCGGGTGATAACGTCAAGTTCACGTAAGAAGTTATCAACGTCGAAGCTCAGTGTTTGTCTCTTTGCCGCGCGTGGCCGAGGCGTGAAAGACGCAGGGTCGCTCACAGTGGTACCGCCTCGTCGATGATGTTCCGCAGATCTTCGGGTACGTGAGTATCCGCGTGGACTTCGGTAGGAAATCCCGTGAGTTCGCTTGTAAACGAGGCGATATCTGCCAGCTCGAACAGTGACAGCTCGCGGGTGGGTGTACCGATCAGATCGATATCCGATTCAAAACCGTCCGTCCCCTGAGCGACGGAGCCAAAGACTCGGAGGGATTCTAGTCCTTGTTCCGTGGCATAGCGGCTGATAGAGGGGGCGCAGCGGGATAAAGGGATGGAGGGGCGATAGTCGGCAGCGCGAAGAATTTTCTCTAAAAGCTCGGCGGATACCGCACGTTTTCCAGCTTCGATTTGTATTACACAATCGGTCAACGGGGTGGGCTTGGAATTGGAGGCCAACAAGGTGG
>CAKAPY010000129.1 GCA_916719935.1 uncultured Actinomyces sp.
CAGCAGGACAGCGTCGGCTGCGCGGAAACGCTCCACGAGCTCGGCAACTGCTGCTACCTTGTCGGACTTCGCCATGGTCCTCCTTTCAAAAATTCACCGCCGGACGCACGAAAAAGCCCGGCACGCAGGAAAGCGGCCGGGCTCAAATGAAACCCACTTCTACAGAAGTCACTCACCTGCGTCGGAAGCTTTCGCACTTGGAATCCACCGAGGTGGATGACCGACGGTCTTCGGCAACGAGTAGCTTAACACGCATCGCGGTCAGGGTTCCAGCTTTGGACGTGTGTATCAGCACACGCGCACGCCTACACGAGTCGCCATCCCGCCGCCCGCGAGCGAGCCTCCCAGAACCCTCGGTATTGTCCTTCGGTTTCTGCGAATAGCTGCGAATGGGTACCGATTTGCACAACACGCCCATTCTCGTCAAGGACGACAATCTGGTCAGCAGCCGTGATCGTATCAAGCTTGTGAGCAATAACTATGAGCGATGCATTACGTCGCAATGCATCCATCGCTGCGGTGACACGGTGTTCATTCTCGGGGTCAAGGGCACTGGTAGCCTCATCAAAGAGGACGATAGGCGACCCCTTAAGGAGCGCACGGGCAATCGATACGCGTTGGCGTTCGCCACCGGAAAGAGCCCGTCCTGCCTCACCGACACGAGTTTTCCACCCGAGTGGCAGGCGCGCGACAATTTCATCGACGCCGCTCAGACGTGCGGCTTCCTCCACCTCGGCGTTACTCGCTCCGGGGCGGCCGATCCGAACATTCGCATCAAGGGTATCGTCGAAAAGATAGACATCTTGGAAAACCAAAGAAAGTTGTGCCATCAACTCCGCCGGATCACACTGGCGAACATCACGGCCTCCCACGCTCACCGTGCCACTGTCTACGTCATAGAAACGCGCAATCAGACGGGCAATCGTCGTCTTCCCGCAGCCTGAAGGACCGACAATAGCGGTCATCGTGCCCGGCTCAACTCGGAAGGAAACGTCGCGCAAAACTGGGTGATCGGCCTCGTATGAGAAGGAGACACGATCGAGCGCTACGGACGAACTCGACGCGGACTGGACGCTCAGGCTCGAATCATCCGATAGGACAGGAAGTTCGGGCGCAGAAAGAATTTCATGGGCGAGATCAAGGACCGGGCGACGCGTTTCGAAAGCAGAGGCAAGCGCGCCGATATCGACAAGGATCTGCGTAAAGCGCAAAAGCAAACCAATTGCGACAACTGCCTCGATTGGACTTACACTTCCCCAGGCGGCAAGCACACCGATTGCGCTAATCAGAGAAACAACAACAACCTGCGCAGCCATACCATTGACAATTTGTCCCACCGTCTCTCTGACCAAAGAACGCCTTGCGGCCACTCCATACGACTTTTCAGCCTGTTGAAGCGGCTCATAAGAGGCCGATCGACCACAGGCACGCAATGCTCCCTGCTTGGTCGCATATTCAACGATGCGGTGCGACAGCTCTTGGGCAGGAGGTTCTTTCAACGCAGAGCCTGAAAGCAGGCAACGACGCGCAACCCACACTCCCCCGCCAACAATGGGGATCGCAGCTAGGCAGGCAACTCCAAGCATCGGGGAGAAGAGTGTAATCCCTGCCAGCATCGTCAGTGAGGTCACAATCGCGGCGATCAAAGGCGAGTACATATGGGCGAAGATCTCGCCAAGCATCATGAGCTCTCGGGAGACTAGACGCGAGGTCTTCCCAGCTGTGTCTGCGCGGAAAGCACCAAGAGGAAGAGAAGCGATCTTATTTCCGATCGCACGGTGCATATTCGTCAGGAAATCGAAGGCCACGACGTAGGAGCGCATGGCCAACACATACTCCAAGACAAACGAGGCCACAGCACAGACCGCAAGCACAATCAGCCACCCGCGCAGACTCATTCCCCACGCCGCTTCCCCTGAAGTCAGAGCAATCGCAGCTGGAATGAATGAAATCAGGGAGAAACCCCGAACGACACCAACGACGCAGGATAAGTACATCACTTGAGCGAAGCCGACGCGCCCCTCAGCAGAAAGCGGCTCACGCAGGCGAGAGATCAGGCTGAACATCTCAGTGTCCTTTCACTGTTGCAGAGAGCTCGCGCATATACGGATGCTCCGCGAGTTCGTCGGGTGTGCCTCGAGCAATAAGACGACCTGCCTCAAGGATGGCAACCTGATCAACGCCAATTATCGAAGCGGCCCGGTGGGCGATCACCAGAACTGTTTTTCCTCGAACGAGGCGGGTAAGTGCAGCTTGGATCTCAGCCTCAGCTTCGGGGTCCGTAAAGGCTGTGGCCTCGTCGAGCACAAGGATGGGCGCGTCGACAAGAAGTGCGCGCGCAATGGCAATGCGTTGGGCTTGGCCACCCGAAGGATGGGCGTCCTCCCCAATAACTGTGTTGAGGCCTCGAGGCAGAGAGTGCAGATAGTCGTCAATATGAGCAGCGGCAGCGGCTGCGCAGATCTCCTCATCACTAGCTCCTGGCTTACCTAGCGCTATGTTCTCGCGCAGGGATATATCAAGAAGCTGTGGATCTTGAAGGACGAAGGATACGTGCTTATAGAGGACGTCAGGAGCAACGGATCGCACATCGACACCTCCGATACGTACGCTTCCTTCATCCGGGTCAGCGAAACGTGCGACCAGTGTCGCCAGGGTGGATTTTCCAGAACCTGATGCCCCAACAAGAGCCGTTACTGTTCCTTGCGGGACTGTCAGAGTGACCTCATCAAGAGCAAGCGTCGAGCCATAAGAGAAAGAAACGTTATCGATTTCAATATCAGCTCCCTGCGGCTCCTCGCTCCCATCGGTCGGAAGCGGGGGTACAGAAAGCAGATCGACAATGCGCAGTGCGGCTGCGCCAGCGATCTGATAGGACCAAACCGTTGATCCAAGTACCTCGATTGCGGCAGGAATGACAAGGGCAATCAACGCGCAGGTAATAACTTGCACAGGGCTCACGATGCCAGCAGCCGCCAGCGCCGAGCCCCCAGCCGTTGAAATCAGGAGGATCATGGACGGAGAGACCGCTGCCTGCCCTAGCGCGGACCCCTTGAGCAAGGGGCCACACCACGCGAGATAAAATTTCGCGAAATCCTCGGCCGCACGAGCGAACCGTTCATGTGAGCGCCCAACAGTCCCAAACGCTTTGACGACGCTAATACCCGAAACAAACTCGACCATGGTCGCCGAGACACGCGTGAGGTAGCGGTCCATCTCGGCGGTTTTCTCGCCCATATCTCGCATCATCCAGGCATTAATGAGGGCATAAATCGGCAAGGTGGCAATTGAGAGCAGACCCAAACGCCAATCAACGATAAATGAGTAGATAAGCAGGGAGACAGGTGCGCTGACAGCGGCAGCAGATTCGACTGGAGCGTGAGCGATGACAGTGTGGACATCGTGGGTATCATCCTGGATTGCCTTGCGCACAGCCCCCGAATTTGTCGAGGTAAACCACGCGAGGGGCGCCCCAGCAAGCACCTTCACCATGCGCATGCGCACGATGTGACCAAAGCGCACATCCGCGAAATGGGTGACAGTAAGCGCAAGGAAGTAAATGCCATAGCGCGTACCAAATGCTCCAAGGAGCCACATGAGAAGGTGGATGACCTCACCACGATCAGGTGAAACGCCCATGCGTGCCGCCGCCAGAAGCACCTCACCAAGCTGGACGAGAATGACATAGGGAGCGACCGCGAGCGCACCGTAAAGCACTCCGAGTACCTGTGCGAGGGTCATGGATCTACGAATAGGAGCGGTCAGTTCTTTGAACGCCTTCTGTCCCGCCCTGTGCGCAGCGCGGGAATCCTCGATTTTTACTTCAACACTGGATGGCAGCTGTTCGCTCTCGTCTGTCATCTGTTCCTGAGCACTAATAGTCATCATTGATCTCCTTCGTTGGGACCAGCTTCGCGCATCGGCGTGAGTGTGATAAGTCGATCTGCGCACGCCGAAGCGAACTCGCCGTCGTGGGTGACGACGATGACGGTCGCCCCTTCGTCGGCAATTCGTCGCAACGTTCCGGTAATTGAGCCTAGGTGTCTGGCATCGACTCCCGAAGTTGGTTCGTCGAGGATGACAACGGGACGTCCGGTGGCTCGTGCCGCCGCGATGACGAGGCGTTGTTTCTGTCCTCCCGAGAGGCTCAGTGGGTGCCTATCCCCTAGGTGCGCGAGGTCAAAGTCAGCCAGGAGCTTCTCCCCTGCCTCGCCGCTCGCTTCGGATGCCCCAATTGTGAGTTCTCCGGCAAGAGTGTCGGAAAAGAGCTGCCGCCCAGTGTCCTGCATGACAAGCGCGCAGGCGAGCCTGCGCTGACGACAACTCACCTCCTGTCCGTCCAAGGTGATCGTCCCGGAAGCGGGAGCGGCCAACCCACACAGCACACGCACCAGAGTCGTCTTACCAACGCCATTCACGCCCGCGATGCAAGTAATTTCTCCTGCGTAGAAGTCAGCATTAAAACCACAAAAAACGGGGGTTTTTCCATAGGAGAAGCCCAAGTTCCGGCACGACAAGCGCGCTTCCTTACCCGGAGTGGCGACTCCCACTTTCCCCCGCGAGGCCACCCAGGCCTCGGGCGGCCCAGGGTCCACCAGGGTACGCAAGCCGAAGGACTTCCGCTGGCCATCGCTCATCGAATAAAACTGGTCCCCGCTCCAACGATACGTAATCGCACCGTCCTCCATGAGAAGAACCTGGTCGGCCAGCCCACGCAGGAAGTGGAGGCGATGCTCGACGACGATAATCGTCATCCCCTGGTCTTTGA
>CAKAPY010000130.1 GCA_916719935.1 uncultured Actinomyces sp.
TGAGCACCCGCGAGCCGCCGATACCGTGGGCATCAACGTCAATCGCACGCGAACCCTCAATGCGATCCTCGCTTCCAGTTTTGCTGGATTGGGCGGCGCATTCTTCACCATCGGTTCGGGCCTCTCCTTCACCGACAATATCTCCGCAGGTAACGGCTACATCGCCCTTGCGGCAATGATTTTGGGCAAGTGGCACCCGATCGGTGCTATGGGCGCGGCGCTCATGTTCGGTTTCGCTCAGGCGCTTGCCCGCTTGCTGCCCAACCTTGAGCAGTCCATTCCTTCGGACCTGATTTCGATGATTCCTTACATCGTGACCATCATTGCGGTTGCTGGATTCGTTGGAAAGTCGCGTCCGCCGGCAGCCGAAAACGTTCCTTACACGAAGTGATCGACGGATAGGTAATCGACGGCTAGGTAGATGAAGGACCCAAACATGGATATCAATTGGGAAGAACTCAAGGATCTTGCGATCTCCGCAATGGAGCAGGCTTACTGCCCCTATAGCGATTTCCCCGTCGGCGCAGCAGGACTGACAACCGATGGGCACACCTACTCGGGCTGCAATGTGGAAAATGCCGGTTATGGCGTCACGCTTTGCGCCGAATGCGGCATGGTGTCGCAGATGGTGCGTTCGGGCGGAGGTCGCCTGGCAGCGGTAGTTGCAGTGAATGGAAACTGCGAACCCGTGGCTCCCTGCGGACGCTGCCGCCAGCTTATTTTTGAGCACGGTGGGAATGACTGCTTGGTTCTGATGCCCGATGGCGTCATGTCCATGAAGCAGGTGCTCCCCGGAGCTTTTGGTCCGCACGACCTCACTGAAGTCGCCTCAGCGCGATTCACAGAAGACTAATCACTGTGGCGGGCGTATGTGTCATCAGGTGGCATGTACGTCCGCCACACACATAGCCCGACAACAACACCCAGGAAGGACATCATGAAACAGTTTGATGCCGTCGACGTCATCCGCGTGAAGCGCGATGGCGGGAAACTGTCCACTGAAGAAATCCAATGGACCATTGATGCCTACACGCGCGGGGTCATGAAAGACGAACAAATGGCAGCCCTTGCCATGGCCGTCTTCCTGCGCGGAATGGATCGGGAAGAAATCGTCACCTGGACCCAGGCCATGATTGACTCCGGCGAACGTATGGATTTCGCTCGAATTGGCCGGGTGACCGCTGACAAGCACTCCACGGGTGGTGTGGGCGATAAGATTACCCTTCCTCTCGCGCCACTGGTTGCGTGTTTTGGTGTTGCCGTTCCGCAGCTTTCGGGCCGAGGCCTTGGACACACAGGCGGAACCTTGGACAAACTCGAGGCCATCCCCGGCTGGCGTGCCTCGCTGTCCAATGAAGAGATCTACCATCAGTTGGGCGAAGGCTGCGGCGCTGTTATTTGCGCGGCGGGTGCGGGACTTGCCCCCGCAGATAAGAAGCTCTACGC
The DNA here is from genome assembly GCA_916719935.1 of uncultured Actinomyces sp. Classification (GTDB taxonomy): domain Bacteria; phylum Actinomycetota; class Actinomycetes; order Actinomycetales; family Actinomycetaceae; genus Pauljensenia. The sequence goes on from CAKAPY010000130.1 coordinate 1,447, forward strand.
ACTGCGTGATATCACGTCAACCGTCGATTGTATTCCGCTGATTGCCTCGTCGATCATGTCGAAGAAGATTGCCGAAGGCACCGATTCGCTGGTCTTGGACGTCAAGGTTGGCAGCGGCGCATTCATGAAGGACATCGACAACGCCCGCGAGCTTGCCCGCACCATGGTGGATCTTGGACGAGATGCCGGTGTGAAAACCCAGGCGCTACTTACCGATATGTCGACCCCACTGGGACTCAAGGTCGGTAATGCGCTCGAGGTCGAAGAATCCGTTGAGGTTTTGGCCGGTGGCGGTCCCGCAGATGTCGTGGAATTGACCGTTGAGCTTGCCCGCACCATGCTTTCTATGGCCGGTAAGAGCGACGTCGACGTTGAGGCCGCGCTTAAGGACGGCCGTGCGATGGATATCTGGCGCGCAATGATCCGCGAGCAGGGCGGAGACCCCGATGCCACGCTGCCGACCTCAACGCTGACCCACACTGTCACTGCCGAGGCCGATGGCTTCGTTTCCGAAATGGATGCGCTCAGTGTGGGCGTGGCCTCGTGGAGGTTGGGCGCGGGCCGTGCAGTCAAGGATGATCCGGTACAGGCTGGTGCGGGTATCGAAATCCACGCCAAGCCCGGTGATCAGGTCAAGGCGGGCCAGCCGCTCTTCACCTTGCACACCGACGACGAATGGCGCATTCCCCGCGCCCTTGAAGCGCTGGACGGGGGAGTGGCGATCAGTGAAACCGCACCCGCTCCTCGTCACATCATTTTGGACCGCGTGGGCTAAGACTTTCGCCAGACCAAGCAAGCGACACCACCACACACGTATTGGAGTAAACAACCATGAAATCGACACCGCATATCAACCCGACCGCCCCCATTGCGCCGACCATCTTGCTGCCCGGAGATCCGCTTCGCGCCAAGTTCATTGCCGAAACCTACCTTGAAGATGCGCAGCAATTTAACGCGGTGCGTAACATGCTGGGCTTTACCGGTACCTATCAGGGCACCCCGGTATCTGTTATGGGCTCAGGTATGGGTATTCCTTCGATCTCGCTGTACGCGTGGGAACTCATCCACGTCTTTGGTTGTACAAAGCTCATCCGTGTGGGTACGTGTGGCGCGCTGCAGCCGGGAATCAACCTTTACGATGTTGTCATTGCTCAGGGAGCGTGCACGAACTCGAACTTCATCGATCAGTACAACATCCCGGGAACCTATGCCCCCATCGGTTCCTACCGCCTGATCGAGGCTGTGCGCGAGAATGCAAAGGAAAAGGGAGTGACCACCCACGTGGGTAACGTCCTCTCCTCGGACACTTTCTACAATGCTGATCCGACCTTTAACGAGCGTTGGCAGAAGATGGGCATCATGGCCATTGAAATGGAAACCGCGGGCCTGTACGCAACTGCCGCCGAGGCCGGGGTTGAGGCTCTGGGTATCTTTACCGTCTCTGACTCGCTGGTGACCGGTGAGGAAACCACCGCACACGAACGTCAGACCGCGTTCACCCAGATGATGGAAATCGCACTTCCTCTGGCGCAGATCTGAGGACTTGGAAAAGGAAAAGTATGAAGAAGTCTGAAGTTGCACGCCTGATTGACCACACGATCCTCAAGCCCGAGGCAACTCACGCCGATGTCGCGCGGATCGTTGAGGAAGGTGCACATTTTGGTACCTATTCCGTGTGTGTGTCCCCATCGATGCTCCCGCTTGAGGTTCCCGAAGGACTGAAGGTTGCCTGCGTCGTGGGCTTTCCCTCGGGTGCGGTGAAGGCAAATATGAAGGCTTTCGAGGCCAAGCAAGCGATCGCTGACGGCGCCGACGAGATCGATATGGTCATCAATATTGCCCTGGCAAAAGAAGGCAAGTTCGATCAGGTCGAAGACGAAATCCGTGCTGTTCGCGCCGAGATCCCCGCGGGTAAGGTCCTGAAGGTCATCATCGAATCGGCGGCCTTGACCGATGAAGAAATCGTCGCAGTCTGCCGCGTGGCCGTTGCTGCGGGTGCTGATTTCGTCAAGACCTCGACCGGTTTCCACCCCGCGGGAGGGGCCTCGGTCCACGCAGTGAAGCTCATGCGCGAGACCGTTGGCGAGGGCATCGGGGTGAAGGCCTCGGGCGGTATCCGCAATGCAGAGACCGCTGTCGCCATGATCAATGCCGGAGCAAACCGTTTGGGTGTGTCGGCAACCGCAGCAATTCTTGAAGGCCTTGAGGACTGAAAATGAACCTTATTGAACGTGCCCAACAGTGGGTTGATCACGATCCGGATCCGGTAACCGCAGCTGAACTCGCCTCCGTCGTTGAGGCAGCGCGCGCAGGCGATGAGAGCGCACTTACCGAATTGGGCCGTGCCATGAATGGCCCCCTGCAGTTCGGTACTGCCGGCCTGCGCGGTGAAATTGGCCCGGGTGAATCGCGAATGAATCTCTCGGTTGTCATCCGTGCGACTGCTGGGTTGTGCGCGGTTCTCCTTAAGCACGCAACGCGCGCTCCGCGCGTTGTGATCGGCTGCGATGCCCGCTACGGTTCGGTTGACTTCGCTCACGCAGCTGCGCGCGTGGCCTCGGCAGCAGGATGTGAAGTGCTCTTGCTTCCGCTGATGAACCCCACCCCGCTCACTGCATTTTCAGTGCGCGAGCTGGATGCCGATGCGGGCATCATGGTCACCGCATCGCACAACCCACCTCGCGACAATGGCTACAAGGTCTACCTGGGAGGAACCGTCGTGACCGGTGCTGGTCAGGGCGTGCAGATTGTTTCTCCCTTCGATGCCGAGATCGCTTCTGCGATTGCTTCGGCTCCTTTCGCTGATCAGATCGCTCAGAACGATGATTTGATCGTCAATGTGGATCCTCGCGAGGACTACATTGCCCGCGCTGCCTCTTTGGCCTCGGGAAGCGCTGAAAGCAAGGCCGACTTGGGGATTACGCTGACGGGAATGCACGGCGTGGGCGCTGCACTCACCAAGAAGGTCCTCGAAGAAGCCGGCTTCACCAATGTCACTCTGGTTGCCGAACAGGCCGATCCGGATCCCGATTTCCCGACCGTCTCCTTCCCGAACCCGGAAGAACCCGGGGCATTGGACCTGGCAATTGCGCATGCCGCCGCTCACGGATCGGATCTGATCATTGCTGTTGATCCCGATGCCGACCGCTGTGCGCTCGCTGTCCCCGACAGTGAATCTGCGACCGGCTGGCGTCAGCTCTCCGGTGATGAGATCGGATCATTGCTGGGTGAATTCCGCGCTCAGAGCGCACCTTCGGACGCGGTTTTTGCGAACTCCATTGTCTCCTCGCGACTTCTGGGCAAGATCGCCGAGGGACATGG
>CAKAPY010000131.1 GCA_916719935.1 uncultured Actinomyces sp.
TCCTATGCGCATGAGGATTTTGATCAAGTGGAGGATTTCAACGATCGCCGGCTTTGAGGGCGGGACAAGGATTTACCTCAATACGATTGATCCGTGGTCTGTACACCAGCGGATGCTGGAACGCCTGGTTGTTATGCGGGATGAATGTTCAATCACACAGATGAAGCTGGGTGAGGAGTGCAAGGTCACGCCGCTGCTACTGAGGTAAAGTTTTTTGGCGGTTTGCCGTCGTTCGTTTACTGTTTGCACGCGGTCAAGATGATCGACTTCCCGGTTTTTCGGGCATCACAAAGGCGAGAGACCCGGGGCCTGCCCGGGGTAACTGGTGGGCTGGCTGGCTTCCCTCGCCTTGTACAAATGTCGGGCCTTCGGCCCCCGCGTTGAACCGAGCTGTTATTTCAAGCCTGGCGGAGGGTACCAACCCGACAGGTCGAGCTTAACAGGGATTTATCAGGAAAGCTAGCTGTGGATTGCGATCGAAATGCCACAGATGATCTGCTCAATAAAAAAACTTGTGGCCCCAACATCAGTTGGGGCCACAAGCCTAAACGCGGTAGCGCAGGGATTTGAACCCTGGGTGGCTGTTACACCACACAGCATTTCGAGTGCTGCACCTTCGGCCGCTCGGACACGCTACCTCGGCACCCCACAATAGCGGATCTGACAGGATGGGGCAATTCCACGCCAAGATAGACGATGCGACCTAGACTGACGACATGGCAAAACGGCGTATTGATCCAGCAGAAGGCCACACCGCACTCCTCACGTGGTACCGCGCCCCCGAAAGTGCCTCGCGCGCAACTCTCTTCACCGCCGTACGCTACACGCTCGAAGAAATCGCCACCCTACACCCCGGCCGCTCCGTTGAACTTCGCGTTCCCCCGGCCGGCGCCACGCAAATTCTTCCGGGTACAACTCACCGCCGAGGAACTCCCCCGGCGGTGATCGAAATGTCGCCAGAAACCTGGCTCGAACTCGCATGCGGAATGCTGGACTGGAATGACGCGCTCTCCCACGGAGACCTTCAAGCCTCGGGACAGCGCACTGATCTGTCCACGTATCTTCCGTTATTTTCTAATTTGCGATAGCCGGCTGATCAAGATCCGACAGGATCTGCGACACGGCTTCAACCGGCGCAAACCACTTATTCGTCTTGTTCACCACGCCACGCTGAGCAACCGCCGCAATAGCTGCAGAAACCGCAGCAAAAGCAACGACAGAAACCAAGGATGCCGTACCATCATCATCCTGAGGTGCGGCCTGACCGGTCACAGCCTTCCACCCCAGCTCCGCGACCTTTCCGGCCACGAAACCGGCGGCCAGCGACAGCCCTGCGGTAATGAGTTTCTGACTGAGACTGCTTCCCATTATGACTCCTTGCATCAGATCGCATCGAACACTCGATACCAACATTTTGCCCTATCACCGCAGGAATATCTCTCCTTCCATGCACTATTGCTTAGACTGGTACAGTGCGAAAGACCAAGACCGCCTCCCCGACCGCCCAACGCTCAGCGAACCTGCGCCGCCTCAGCATCACGCTCCTTGGCGCGCTAGCCCTTAGCGCTTGCTCCCCGTCAATCCCACAGGGAGTCCAATGGACTGACGATCCTTTCCGCACAGACTCAACATCTTCGGCTCAGGGGACCGCGGACTCGGCAACAAAGAACCGCGCAATCACAGGCAATACTGACGGAATTCCACGAGGAAGCGGAACCCTGCGCATCGCCTACGCGCCCGGCTGGCGCCTCCCCACCGACTACATCTCTGCTTTCGAGGCCGCCAGTGGCTACACCATTGAGCAGAGCGAGTATGCTCCGAATTCTTCACAAAATGCCGACGTCATCTTTGGTGTCGATTCAAAACAAGCTGCAGCTTTGGGGACAGCAATCCCCATTGGCAATGACCCTGTGTGCGCGTGGGCTGACCGCTCATGGTTCTCCGCAAATAGCAAGGCACTCCCCTCTTCACTCAAGGACCTTTCCTCGGCAAACTTCGCCCCTCTGACCGCGATTCCTTCCCAGGATTCCGAGGCCGGCGCCGCTTTCGCTGCGAAAGCCAGCTCAGTCCTCGGCGAGGACTACGAGGACTGGAAGGAAAACCTGAACGACGCGCATTCGATCGCCCCTTCCGCAGCGGAGGCCCTGGGAGAGTGGACCGCTACCCCTGCGGATGATCGTCTTTCGCTCATTTCGGGCATCACTGCCGCACAGGGCTCCCATCAGCGCCCGATCCTCATCTGGGATGCGCGCCTAGCGGTTGCCGCAGCCTCCAATATTGGCACCGAAAGCCGCGCCGCGGCTATCCCCGGAACATGCGTGGATTTAACCGTTTCAGCCGCAGTCCCGCAGTCTTCTTCGAATTCCGAGGCCGCTCGAGCCTTCCAAGCATTCCTCGAATCCCAGCTGGGGAAGAATGCTGCGGCCTATGCGGGACTTGCCTATAACGATGGGGTGTCCGAGGACTCGCAGGCCGCGTGGTTTATGAAGCCGGTGAAGTAGGCAGGACGCCTGCAAGCTTTGCTTTCGCCTGAAGCCGTTCCTTCTTACGCTCTCTGACCCATTGGTGACAGGCGCGCGCTGAAAGAGCCAATAGGGCAAGCACTCCCAAAGACGAACGGATCAGCGTCATCAAGACGATGTGAGTCGCACCTGAACTGGCAATATCTGCAGCGCCGAAAATAATGTCGGCACTCAGGGCCGTCAGAAGAATAATTCGGGCACGAGGGTGACCATTCCATGTCATGACAGCAGTAATGATCTCCATGACAAGAAGAATCAAGGTTACAAAAGCGACAATCAGCCTCATCGTCAAAATGTAGATTTGCGCATCGGCGACATCATCAATGCCGATGGCATTAAGCGCAATGTACTTCCACGGATTTTGAAGCACTAGGTAAGTCTGGAACAGCTCGGTTGCGAACATGAGCGCCACCAGGACCATGCCGACAACCAGTTGGACCGGACGTTGGCGATCTGCTTGAGAATCGACATCATGGGCATCTGCCATTTCATGGGCATCATCATCATTGGGCTCAACGTCTTGAACATCCAATAGGTACAGGTCACCATCGGTGATGACGCGGTCCCCACCACCATTTTTATCGTGGTAGGAACTGAAGAAATCGGGAAGAATCTCAAGCTCTGCCGCGGGGTTAGCGAAGAGGACATCATCAACAATGAAGTTGCGCTCGATATCGATATCAGCATCGATCTTATGAGTGATTTGGAAGGTCAAAAGACTCAATCCGACAGCACGGTCAAAGGTTCCCGCTGCCAGCCATTCGACGCGACGACCACCCGGAAGAACCCACCCATCGGGAGTACGCCAAAAACGTACGTGATGGCGTTCTGAAGGACGACCGGGAACGTCTTTTTGGTAGGCAAAGTCCTGCTTACGGCCAAAGAGCACAAGATTTGAAACCGGCGCTGCATCGTAGCTTTTACGGCTGACAAAGGCACGTATCACCCGAAAAACTGTGTGGGGAGTAATCGGGTCAGCACGTACCCATCCGGCTGCAGTCATGGCAGCGTGGATATCGATCTCACTACCAACAAGAGCCAGGTTCACTGGGTCACCGAGGAGCCCATCAGCAGTCCTGGTTCGACCAATGAAATAGTCGGGTACATACAGCCACGTGAGCAACTGATGGATTCTGGGAAGTGCGAGGTAAGCGGTAACTGCCCAGCAGATCAGGAACCACGCGATAGCGGTAGGTTTGAGTTTGATTGACCCCGCCAAGAAAACGTAGGCGAGCCACAGTGTTGCCACACCAGAGAAGATAAAGAACAAGGCATCGACAACATCATCGAAACCCCAGTCGCGATCCTGCGCAAACGAGAGTTTGTCAGATGCTCGCTGGTAAACAGGAGGCTTCCGGGGACGCGGGCGCGAATGAGCGGAGGCGTTTTCGCCTTCATCGCTCGACTCAGTGGCCGATATGTGACTCTCGCTCATGTCCCCTCCTCACGCGTGTATGTATAGCCACAAGCCTAGTCTGAGAGAACTCATCCTTCCGCTTTTCTGAGAGTCTGTATTCTCATCGCGCGTACCTTAGCAGCACGGGTTTTTCGCACTGACGACATCGCTATGAGACCTCAAGAGAAGAGATTGAGGGCGCCCGGAAAGAAACTCAACAGGCGCCCTCTTGGAGACGCAGAATGTCAGGGGGTGTTTCTCGTCTCCGCTCCTCACGTTAGCGCCGACGAGAAACCATTCGGAGGTTTTTACTTCTGTGTTTTTCCGGAAATTTTCCCTTGAATAAGAAGGCTTTGAACAGAAGTGACAACCTTGTCTACCACAATAAAACAGGGTGGCGCGTTTTACGTAAACCTCAAGCACCAGCACGGGAGGCGCATAAATTAAACACCCTCCAGCCTTGAAAAGGACCTTAGTCCTAGTCTTGGCCGGAGGGTAGTTTAATTCAGCAAACTCTGCGCTCAGGCGTGCGAACGAATGTAGTCTGCAAATGCCTCAATAGCTGACTTCACAAATCCCTGGGTTGCCGCATCAATAAAGCGACCATCTTCGCTGATGTCCTCATGCGACATCTTCATGTAGACCTCGGGCTGTGTCATCAACAAGGGATTGAAGAACCCAAGCGTCTGACGGGTTGAGATCTGCCCAAGAGCAGCGCCAACTGCTCCCATAGATGCACCCACGACATAAACCGGCTTACCACCGATAGGGTTGGATCCCCACGGACGACCAAACCAGTCGATAGCATTCTTCAGACCACCGG
>CAKAPY010000132.1 GCA_916719935.1 uncultured Actinomyces sp.
GTCTCAGCTTCAAAATAAAGAGGCCGCGCTTCGTGTTCTTGCTTCGCGCTTAGCAGCTGAAGCAAAAGCCAAGCGCGAGGCTGAGGCCTCGGCACAGCGCCTTTCTCAGGTGCGAACTGTTGATCGTTCGGAGCGTGTTCGTACGTACAACTTCCCCGAGAATCGCATTGCTGATCACCGCAGCGGTTTCAAGGCGTACAACCTTGACCAGGTGCTTGATGGTGCCCTTGACCCGGTTATTGAATCTCTTCAAAGCGCAGATGAGGCCGAACGTCTCGCCTCCGCCGACGCACATGTATGAGTTCCCAGGCTGAGCTTATTGCATGGGGTTCATCCCTCCTGAAAGCCCTTGAAGGTGATGAAGGGGGAGCGACTCCCTTGGCCGAGGCGCGTCACCTCTTAACGTGGGCCTTGGGCGTCGATTCTTTGCTATTTGCCCCCCGCGAGGTCCCTCCATCCAACGAGGCAGCCTACCGCGCTGCAGTCACCCAACGCGCCCTCCGCCACCCGCGAAGCCATGTGACCGGTGAAATGTATTTCAGAGGCCTCGTTCTTTCGGGTGGTAAAGGAGTCTTCACTGTTCGACCCGAAACCGAGATGCTTGTCGAGCATGTTGTGGAGCTGATGCGTTCTGGAGCGCTTCCTGATGGTGAATGGGTTGATCTGTGTACTGGGTCTGCGGCGATTGCGCTTGCACTTTCTACGGAAACTGGCCATCAGGTGACCGCCGTTGAAATTGACTCTGATGCCTTTGCTTACGCCGAGCGCAACCTCGCTCGATACCCGAAAGCCCAGATTCGCCTCGTCAAGGGGGACGCGACGGCCACCGTCACTCTGCGTGAGCTCAATGGGAAAACCTCATTGGTCGTGACGAACCCGCCCTATGTACCCGCGCAGGAAGCGCCGACACAAATCGAGGCACAGCAGGACCCTGCGCGCGCTCTATACGGTGGCGGAGACGACGGTACTGAGATTCCTCGTCGGATTATTGAACGTTCGCGTGAGCTCCTTGTTAGTGGGGGGATGCTGGCTATGGAGCACTCTCCCTCGCAGGCACAAACGCTCCGACAAGTCGCGGTGATGAATGGATTTACTCAGGTTCATACTCGCAGTGATTTAAGCGGAGTTGAGCGTTTCCTCATCGCTTGGAAAACACAGAGAAAGTAATTCACAGTGGAACATATTTTTGAGTGCGCTCATGGCTGGGCAAAGGACGAGCTCGACCTCCTTAAAGGACAGATCCGGGAGGGCGCGTTGGTTGTTCTGCCAACTGATACCGTGTATGGAATCGGTGTATCCGCCGATGACCACGAGGGTGTTCGTCGTCTTCTTGCGGCGAAAGGCAGAGGAGAGACAATGCCCCCTCCTGTGCTAGTCGCCTCTGTTGGGCAAGCGCAGAGTGTCTCAATTGATCTTGACGACGATGCCATTGAGCTGATGAAAGCCTTCTGGCCGGGTGCACTCACTCTGATTGTGCGCGCAAACCCCAGTGTGAACTGGGATCTGGGAAAAACTCATGGCACAGTCGCGCTTCGCATGCCCAATCATCCGCAAGTGTGTGAGCTGCTCGAGGCCGTGGGGCCTATGGCAGTGACCTCAGCCAATCTAACGGGAGAACCTCCTGCGACAAATATTGATGAAGCGCTCGGATACTTCCGTGGCACGGTAGACTACTACGTGGATTCGGGGCCGACCCAGAGCGCACAACCGTCCACAATTATCGATTGTGCGCACGGACAGGCTCGCGTACTTCGCGAAGGAGCACTGAGCGTAGAAGATATTGCCAGGGTGCTGGACTACCAGCCCCTAGCTCGCTGAGGGAGGAGACATCGACGCCGTGAAGGTTTATGTCCTGCTGATGGTCGTGGCTGCCGCACTCACCGTGCTGCTGACACCGCTGGTCCGCTGGGCATGCCTGCGTTGGGGGATTGTCCCCAAGCTTCGCAGCAGAGATATCCAATCCACTCCGATTCCTCGACTTGGAGGAATCGCGATCACCATCGCTCTGGTGATCACGATGCTCATCAGTGCACGAATTCCCTATATGTCGCCTCTCTTTGAAACGAATGCTGCCTGGGCTGTTGTCGTGGGTGCACTCGCAATGTGCATTCTCGGCGTAGTCGATGATGTCGTGGAATTGGACTGGCTGACGAAACTTTCCGGACAGATTCTGATCGCAGGATCGATGGCCTTCAACGGCGTGCAATTGGTAAGTTTCCCAATTTTTGGTGTCACGATCGGCTCCTCACGCCTCTCCTTGATGCTCACCGTTTTCCTCATCGTCGGCATTATGAATGCGGTGAACTTCATTGACGGTCTGGATGGTTTGGCTGCTGGTGTCGTCGGGATCGGAGCTGCTGCCTTCTTCGTCTATTCCTATGTGCTCACGCGCATCATGGGAGCGGCTTCATACGCTACGACTGCATCTTTGGCGGTCATCACCTTGGTCGGAGTCTGTTTGGGCTTCTTGTGGTTCAACTTCCACCCATCCTCGATCATGATGGGTGGGGGCTCCGAGACAATGGGCTTGGTTCTGGCCGCTGCAGGAATCATCGTTACGGGGCAGGTTGACCCTTCTGTTTTAGGCGGACAACAGCTGTTGGTTTCCTTCCTTCCGCTATTGCTTCCTATTTCGGTCATCTGCGTCCCCATTGGAGATCTTGTCGTCACCACGATTCGACGAATGCTGAGGGGGAAGAGTCCCTTCCATGCGGATCGCTCGCACTTCCACGACCGTCTACTTGCTAGGGGACACTCGCACCGAGGTGTTGTCGCAATCTTATGGATGTGGACTGCCCTAGTAGCTTTCCCTCCGGTCGCCATTCTTGTCCATGACTGGAAACGCGTTGCACTGTGTGCACTTCCGGCACTGGCCTTGGGGGTTTGGCTCACCGCTTCAGAATTCCCCGCTTTTACGCGTGCGCGTCGGCGTGCGCGTCAGGATCACGTTGAAGCTACCGCTCCCGAGAATTCCAAGGAAAATACATGAGTGATTCTTTGCAGGCGCATCAGAAAGATATTCGGATGGTCATGTGCCGCCTGTGGGGTGTTATTGCAGCGGGTGCCTTGATTGTCGGTGTATGGCAAGCATGCGTCGGATACGGCCTGCGTAGTTTGCTTGTTCCTGTATTTATGCTGGCGTTGGGCGCTGTCACGCATGTGTGCCTTGGCGCCATGATTCGTAGCGATGCAGCGACCCGGCCGATGTGGATTTGGGTCCATATGTTCGGAACATTTGCCATCTTGATCGGTGGACTGTTCCTGAGCAAAGCTTTGGGGACATCTGCGATTGTCACCGGACTTGTTCTCATTTGTGAGCATTTCATCGTATTTATCATTTTGGGCATTGCATTCTCGCGCATTATGCGCAAGTACTTTCGAACTGAAAGCGCTTCGTATAACGAAGAAAATGACTGAGGAATCTGTCTCAGGACAATCTCTAGACGTATAACTGCGTCAACGCAACTAGCTGGGCTACACTAGAGCGGGTTGACCCTAGTAGGAAGTGAAACACGTGGAAGCGACAGTTCTCGGCGAAGAGAAAACCGCGCAACGCCGTTTCGTCATGCCCTTGTGGTACATGGTTTTAATCGGTGTTGTCGCTCTCATCGTTGTTCTGACTTTCGTGCCTGCGGTGACGCAGGCGCCACACGCGCCGGGTATCGGCGATTTCTTCCCCGACACGATTTTCGGTGAAGGAACGCTCTTCCAGTTCAATCGCCTGACGTTGGTTCGGGTTTTTGCTGGAACGATGTTGTGCCTGCTTTTTGTGGTTGGAACGCGGCGTCTTAAGCTTGTGCCGGGCCGTGGCCAGGTCCTTTTGGAAATGGCCGCAGAGTTTGTCCGTAACGGAATCTCTATCGCGATGCTAGGGGAGGGCCGTGGACGGCGTTGGGCGGCGTTCTTGGGCGTTGTCTTCTTCGGTGTTCTCTTCATGAACATTCAGGGCGTTATCCCGGGAATGAATATCGCCGCCTCCTCAGTTATGGCGGTTCCGATCGTCTTCGCAGTGATCGCTTACGTGGCATTTGTGGGGGCAGGTATTAAACAAAGCGGTTTTGTCCACTTCTTCAAATCGCAGCTTTTCCCCAAGGGATTGCCCTGGCCGATCTACTTCCTGATCACGCCCATCGAGTTCTTCTCCACCTTCATTGTCCGTCCCGTGACTCTTGCAATCCGTCTTCTGTGCAATATGATTTCGGGCCACCTGCTGTTGGCGTTGACATACTTTGGCACCTCAAATCTCTTGATGGCTGCCGGCGCAATGAAGACCGGTGCTGCTTTAACTGGAGTTGCAGCAGTTGCGGCGACTCTCTTCGAAATTTTCGTAGCTGTCTTGCAGGCGTACATTTTCGCCATGTTAACGGCCGTCTACATCAGACTTTCAGTCGAAGAACACTAAAGGCTTCTTGCGCCTTCGACTGATTCACCCAAGGAAAAGGAAAGAAAAATGACCGGATCCCTTGCCTACATCGGCTACGGCCTCGCAACCATTGGCCCCGCTATCGGCATTGGCCTCCTGGTGGGAAAGACCCAGGAAGCAACCGCACGCCAGCCTGAGATCGCCGGTAGGCTCTTCACCAACATGATTATTGGTGCAGCACTTGCTGAGGCTCTTGGCTTGATCGGCTTCGTTCTGCCCTTCATCGTCTGATGTTCGCTCAGCTTGTTCCTATGTCCGAAGGATCGGTCGGAGGAATCGGCGTTGTTCTGCCCCCTCTTTATGAGATTTTC